>CATMNW010000103.1 GCA_950071875.1 uncultured Erythrobacteraceae bacterium
ATCGCTCGCGATCCCGACACCCGCGAGACCAAGGGCGGCACCAATGTCACCGGGATCACCGTCGTCACCGATCGCCCTGCGCGCGACAAGGACGGCAGGACCTATAAGGACGAGAACGGCTACACCGCCAAGGAAAGCGAGTTCCACCGCGTGACCTGCTTCAACGGCCTCGCCAAGACCGTCGGCCAGTACTGCTCGAAGGGCCAGCTGGTATCGGTCCAGGGCCGGATCCACTACACCCAGTGGGAGGACAAGGACGGGGTCACGCGCTACGGCACCGAGATCCTCGCGGACAAGGTCGACTTCCTCTCCAGGGGTAACGGCACGAGCGACGACAACGACAACACCGACGCTCCCGAGATCGACTGACTTCCAACATCATCGATCCCCATCAGAGGGGCGCTGTCCGGACTGGACAGCGCCCCTCTTCCTTTTCTAACCGGCTGATGTTTGGGGCTCGCGAGCGGGAGCAGGACGCGCTGCTTCCAGCCGCCGCAGGCCTTCTTCCTCGCCCAGCTTGCCGAGCAGTTCGCCGGCCTTTCTGATGCCCTTCTTAGAGAAGGTCTCGATACCTGTGCCCAGAAGCATCTGGCCCAGTTCGATGGCAGCCTTCTCTTCCAGTTCGCGCTGGCGCTGGTCGAGCGCTTCCCGGTCAGCTTCAAGTTTCTTCAGTGCGGCAATCGCGCTTCGTTGCGACGGCATATGGGGTCCTTTCTTTGATCCCCCCTGTGGCGGCAGCCCGTACGCATCCTGCCCCGGATCGAGGCATGTAGGAAAACGAAATCTGACCTCGCGCCAGGAGGAAAGGTGAGAGGGTCCTGGCTCACGGAACTCCCATGCTGACGGGAATGCAACCACCGCGTCAAGGACGGCGGGGCCCCACGATTTTGCCTCCCCTTCGCTGGCGCTACGATCCGACAAAACCGTTACCCCCACCGCCGCTTCGCGGTCGCCCATGCGGGCGATCCTGTGACCCGGCGGCCGCATCCCCGTCCGCCAACCTCCTGTCGGCTTCCCGACAAAATCAGGAGGATATCATGGCTACACTTGCAACGGTTCAGACCAATTCGAACAGCTACTTCGAGGCACTTGCCACCGCCGAGCGGCGGGCATTGCACAGCTTCTTCGACCAGCACGTCATCGAGGACGACGATCTTGGCTACCTCGCACTCGACGAGGGCGACTACAATGCGCTCCCGGCACACCTGGCACACCGCGTGGTGCACACGGTTCACGGGGGCATGCTCGACGAATACTGAACAGCGCGAAGAGGGCGGGAGCCGGCAACGGTTTCCGTCCTTTTTCGTGCTCGCCAAGGTGAGTGGCTGGACGCCAGACTGAGCGGGGCTGTGGACGCGCTCTGTCCCGCGCATCTCACGATGCGCTCCTGAGGGCGCGGCCGGATTTGCTCCTGGGCCCCGCACGCACTTGCGCACCGGAACCGGGTCGGACCAGCGCGCGCGGCAGGACCGACAGTCCCCGTTCCTGCCGCTCCACACGTGGTCCTTGGCCGGTCCCTCTTGCGCAGGTGCTAACTCTTGTTGGGAAAGGCGATAGGGCACTTCCGCTTGCTGCCATTGGTCAGTGGAGAGGGTTGCTCGCGCTCCCTCGGTAATAGTGGGTAATGACCCTTGGGACAGAACGGCCAGGGTCACTGGTCACCACCCGCGCAATTGGGGACGATGTGCACACCCTACGCCGCAATGCGGCAGAAAGAGATTGTTAAGCAATAAGTTACGCGAAGTTGTTCCTCTAAAAGGAGGAGCAAGTCAATGCAATCAAATGGCTATCTGCTACCAGCAAATGGAGCCACGAATCATGCTCAAGCCCGATCCGGTGATGGGCGCGGGAGCGGTGAAAAGTCAAAGCCGTCCAACCGGGTGCGGCTCAACGGCAACATCGTTCGGCGCAATCCGGGTAACCGCATCCGCGAGTATTGGGATATCGATCTGCCGGGCTTTGGCCTGCGGGTAAATCCCGGCGGCAGGCGGACTTGGTTCGTGCTGTTCCGCCAGCGCGGCAAGCTGCGGCGCGTGTCGCTCGTAACCTCCCGCGACATCTCGCCCGCCACGGCCCGCCGCCTCGCGCGGGCAAAGCTGGCCGAAGTGGCGCTCGATGGGTTGCCGACGCGCAAGAAGGCTCGCGCTGCGCAGAAGAGGAATGCACCTTTGCTGCGCGATTACGCCGAACGGTTTTGGGCGGACTATTCGCGGCACTGGAAACCATCGACCCGCAAGCGCAATGAGAGCGCCATTTTCAAGGAAATCCTCGGCGCGTTCGGGGACCGGCGGATCGACGATCTGGCGAAGGGCGACATTCTGTTCTGGCGCGACAGCTTCGTTGAGCGCCCCGGCGTGTTCAATCGGACACTGCCAGTTTTCTCCGTGATGATGGGCTATGCCGAGCGCCTTGGCCTGCGACCGCGCGGCTCCAACCCTTGCAAGGGCACGCCGCGCTACAAGCGCAACCCGATGCAGCGGTTTCTGTCGTCTCACGAATATGCGCGGCTTGCCACGGCTCTGCGGGATTACGAGGCGGAGCAGCCACTCTATGTCGCGGCGATCCGCCTCTTGATCTTCACCGGCGCGCGTTGCGGAGAAATCGAACAGCTGCGCTGGGAATGGGTGCAGGAGCCGCGCCTGATGCTGCCTGACAGCAAGACCGGCGCGAAGATCGTCTATCTTAACCGGCAGGCCGTCGATGTTATCGCAGGCCTACCGGATCGCAGGTCAACTGGCCTGCTGTTTCCCTCGTTCCGCAATCCCGACAAGCCGATCACGCTCGGCATTCACTGGTCGAAAATCCGCAACCGCGCGGCCTTACCGGATGTGCGCCTGCATGACCTGCGCCACAGCTTCGCCTCGGTCGCGATCCGCGACAACGTTTCCCTGATGGTGATAGGTAAGCTGCTGGGCCATGCGCTGGCCGAAACGACGACCAGATACACGCACCTCTCCGACGAGATCGTCGCAGATGCAGCGGAGCGCGTTTCCGGCTCCATCGCGCGCCTGATCGGAGTCGGGCAATGAACGCGCTGACCCTGCGGGGGATCGTGGCCGAAGAACTGGGCAGCCTCCGGCTCCATGTTGTCGGCAAGTGCGGCGGTCTAGGCGAACTGCGCAAGACCTGCTGGACGCGCGAGCTACCGGGATTTGGCACCCGGCATTATGCCAGCGGGCGCAAGGTCTATATCGTTCAGGCACGCATGGAAGGGCGCACCCGCACGGTAACAATCGGCAATGCCAAGGTGCTGAGCCGTGCGCAGGCGATGGATGTGGCGCGCCGCGTGCTGCTGCGTGCCCAGACTGGCGACAATCCGGCGGAGGAGCGCAAGCGGCTGCGCAAGGTTCCCTCCTACCGGGATTTCTTGAGAACCTATTGGGAGCGGGTTTCACCCAAGTGGAAACCGTCCACGCTCTACACTCACCGCTATTACAAGCGGAAATATCTCGACGGGGCCTTCGAAGGGCTGTTTCTCGACGAGATAAAGGAACGCCATGTGCAGGAGTGGTTCAACCGGATCACCAACACTGGCGGCCCCGGCGCTGCCAACCGTTGCGGTGAGATTCTGCGTGCCATGTTCAACAAGGCCGAGCAATGGGGCGTTCGACCCGAAGGATCGAACCCTTGCCTCTACATCCGCAAAAACAAGGGGAGGAAGTGTGAGCGCTTCCTGTCTGATCAGGAGTTCCGACGGATTGGCGAAGTACTTTACCGGCACGGCAAAACCTTCCCGCTGCATTGCGCGGCAATCAGCCTGCTGATCCTGACCGGCTGCCGCAAGTCGGAGATCACCTGCCTCAAATGGAGCGAAGTGCGAGGGAGGCGCTTGCTGCTGACCGACAGCAAGACCGGCCCGCGCACGGTCTGGCTGGCCGAAGCCGCCGCGACGATCCTCCACGCCCTGCCGCGCCGGGAGAAGCAGCGCTATGTGTTCTGGAACCCGGTCACCCAGCGCCCGATTACCGATATTGGCAATCTGTGGAGCAAGCTGCGCGAGGAAGCTGGTCTACCCGGCGTCCGCATCCACGATCTGCGGCACAGCTTTGCCAGCCACGCCGCCGCCCACTCGGAAACCTTGCCGATGATCGGCAAGCTGCTTGGCCATGCCGATGTACGGACCACGACCCGCTATGCCCATCTTGACGATGGGCACGTTATCGAAGGAGCCCAGCGCATCGGCGACCAGATCGAGCAAAGCATGAACGGCTCATATTCATTGAGCCGTAACACTAAGTATGATAGCAGGACCATTGCTGCATGACTGACAACCCGTGCATTCGCATCTACGCAAACCGCTGGTTCGCCAAGTTCGCGGCAAAGGAAAAAATCAGCGATGCCACGCTTGCTGATGCCGTGCATCGGGCCGAGACCGGCCTGATCGATGCTGACCTTGGCAGCGGCCTCATCAAGCAGCGCATCGCGCGCCAGGGCGGAGGGAAATCGGGCGGGTATCGCTCGATTCTGATCTTCCGCTCGGGCGAGCGGGCCATATTCGTGTTTGCCTTCGCCAAGAGCCACAAGGCAAACCTGAGTGCGGCGGAACTGAAGGTCTATCGCAAGGCTGCCGGCATCATGCTGGAGCTCAGCGAAGACCAGATCGAAACGGAAGTTGAAGCAGGCCGATTGGTCGAGGTGAAAGACGATGAGCAAGGCTAAGGCAAAGACCTACAAGGGCGAGGCGATGGCCGCCGTCCACGAGATGATGGAGGGCCTTCACGACGCAGGCAGCATCGACAAGCGCACTATGCGCGAGTTCGACGTGGCTTGCCTTGCGCCTGCGCCCGTCCTGTCCCCCAACGAGATCAAGGCGATCCGGGAGGCAGAGCACGTCTCGCAGCCGGTGTTCGCGCGCTATCTCAACGTGTCGAAGAACCTCGTGTCGGACTGGGAACGAGGAGCGAAAAAGCCGGGAGGTCCGGCGTTACGGCTACTGTCGATCATCCAGCGCAGCGGGCTGGATGCGGTGGCATGACACAACATCGTGCATCCGTCGCTGTCGGATGACAGTCGATCGCCCCTTCCGCACCGGTTGAAGTTTGGAATAAGCACACTGTCCGAGTTCAATAGATGCGGAGTGGGTATGCCAAAACTAGAGGTTGAAGCATTGCCATCCGGAGATTCTGGACGGCACTTGGTCAGGTTGAACCACACGCACCGTTCTGGAATTGCAAGGTATGGCATCGCGCGAATAGCCAACAACGCAAACGGCAGGTCGCTCAATGTTTTGTTGCTAGGTCATGACCGATCAGACGCCATCTTCATGCCGTTCGATCTCCGGGAGGGGTTGGGGGTTGCAAAGGGTGGCGAGCTTGATTTTTCAATATCGAAGGTCGGGTTGTGCGGGAAGATGGGCTGGTATGTCGGCTCCATCGATCCTGCCATACACATCCCAGCGTGGATCGCTGTTATAGGCCTGATTCTGGCAATCTTCGGTTTAGGGATCGGGATACTATCAATTATCTGTTCGTAACGTCGTGGTTTCGATTCTTTAAATCTTCTGGACGCCGCCACGGATTGGCCGCGTAGCGGCGTGAGTCCATCAACCCGAAGCCTGCCGGGATTCCAAGCAAAAGGGTCCAGAAGAGAAATCTTGCTCCACGTTGTTCCAGCGTTGGCTCATAGCCATCGTCTGCGTATTGCTCACAGCCACCGTATAATGGGTCGCCTGATTCTTCACAGGACGGATTTCCCATCATAGCGGCCGCGAAAAGCGCAATTCCCGCAACCCACGCAATCCCCTTCAACAGAGCGGACCAGCGCCCGGCTTTCTCGCCATAGTCGCGGGTCATTTTGTATGCTTGGAATGCGATGAACGCCAAGAACAACGTTCGACCAACATCCCAAAGAGTGTCTGAATAAAATTCAGACATATCTGCCTCCGATCAATCCCGGAATCACTGCAGCACATGCATGCCCAGCTGTCAGACACCTATCCATTAATTCCATGTGCCCCATCGAGCGGTGCGCGAATCATCGCGAATTTGAAGAGAGCAAGATATTTGCAGAGTCCTCCAATATGCCACGCTGATTGAGTGCTTCTGCGGCGGACATTTGAGACACGGCGATGAACTGGATAATTCCATTTAGGCTGGGAATCTCGACCACCCTAACTGACACGTAGACGTCACCCTCTGAAGTGCGGGCCTGACCTGCTGCCGTCGCCGAATCAAAACCACGCCACTTGATGAACACCGGAGGACGTCCTGTCGCGCCTGCACCCTCCACCGCCGCCCTCGCGTTCGAAACGAGTGATTTGACGGGGTCGGAGTATCGACCGCCGTTTGCCGCAAAGCTGACCCCAATATACGTGGATGGGTCCAGTGTTTGGGAAAGGCTTATCATTTCGACGTCGCGCGCGGCGGGGTTCCGAATCTGTTTTCGTTCCAACGTGAAAGGCGCAAGTGCGAGGATCGACACATGAGCTGCGGGATATTTGAATTCGGTGAGCCGGTCGTCCCAAGAAGGAGAAACGAGTTTGGCGAAACGAAACTCGCTCGCACGGATACCGGACAAGACACGCTCGATCAGATCGCTGGTAATGTAAGTTCGTCCCCCAGGCACATCGAGCGGGCTTCCGCTTCCTGCCGCGGCAAGCAGCCTCTCTGCGGAAGCGATGCTCTCCCGAATCTTGGCCTGATAGCCGGGGTTCGTCGATGCGTTTAGCGCCGCCTCTTTTGAGGCCAGATAGGCTGCTGTCCTGACAGTGCGGCCCGCCATCAGGCTCTGTTTTGCACTTAGCCAAGTCTGTTCCTGAAAGTCTTCCCGCGCTTCGCTAACTTCAGCCAGCAAGCCTTGCAGCATTTCATTCGCCGATGGGGAATCCCGCAAAGCTGAAGGCATCAGCATCCAAAATTCATCATGCAAAGCCTTGTCGATGTAGCCATCGACCGAACGCACGGTTCGCATGATCTCCATCTGCCTTGTGTTCAATTCTGGGCGGGCTTCGTCAGCAGAAGCAAGACTCCTTCGGCCCGCGCATTTCTCAAGTTCCGCTACACCTTCGGCGATGCCATCTAGCGAAACACGATCAAAGAGGTTGCCGTCTATCTGAATGCCCATCTGCCCATACGAGCGCAGGGCTTGATGAAGCCTTTGGGGATCGAGAAAGAGGGCTACGCCGTGCCCGAACATTCCGAGGTTGAAGGGCTCTGCAGTACGCTCGCCAGTGTTTAGATCGAAGCTTCCTCCGTTCCCGAACAACAGTGCCACTCGGTGGTCCTGCTGTGAAAAATCGGGATAGCGGGGGCTATAAACCATTATGCTTGACGATCCCTGCGCAACGGGCAGCTCGATCGTCACGTTTGTCCGGTTTTCGGCCAACCCCTCCCTGAGATTGGTCTGAGAAAGATTGCAGCTCTCATCCTTTTTCCAGACCCGCCATTTGTCCGAGCGCCAGACTGTATTCGATGAAGTCTGCGCCGAAACGGGTGCGCTCACAGCGCCAAAGACAAGAGCGACAAGCACGCATTTCGCTTTTAAGTTCTTCAATGCTGCCGCCCCCAAAGATTGCCCGATGTCGCAATGCTCTAACCTAGCGATGAAATGTTGCCAGTCCATTTAACTGGTCCATTCGTTTCAGCATGAGATTAGCCTTCGCAAATGGCTATCTGCTACAAAAACGCCCGTTGCGTTCGTGGAGAGGTGTCACCGGAGGCTATCCTTCAAGCGCCGGATGGGCTACAAAATCCGGGTGAAACCAAGGCCTTTGCCATCGGAAATTGGGCGGGGAAGTGGTCGATCACAACGGTCCAAATAGGGAACAACTTCGCGCACACCCTACCCCGCGACTTCGGGATTTATCTTTTTGTTATCGCTGAAGAATGTGGTTTTGGGCGAAATCAACCCGTCTGCGAG
>CATMNW010000104.1 GCA_950071875.1 uncultured Erythrobacteraceae bacterium
CATCCACTACACGCAGTGGGAAGACCAGGACGGCACCAAGCGCTACGGCTGCGAGATCATCGCCGACAAGGTGGACTTCCTCACCAAGGGCCGAGCGTCGAACAATGAAGGTGCGCCCGACATCGATGAGGACTGAGCGCCTCCCGCAAACGACAAGGCTCCGATGGTTCGCGCCATCGGGGCCTTTTTTGTGTTCTCTGACGTAAGCGGCGGGGCGGGGCATCGAGCCCACACCCCGCCGCGGTTGAAGTGTCAGGTGGGGGAGAGCCTCTTGAGGGCATCGTCGATCCCGATGGTGAGCGATGCGCGGATGAGCTGCTTCAGTTGCGCAGGTTCGATAGTCTCGGCTCCGCATTCAAGAAGAACCTTGCCCAGTTCGCCGGCTGCTTCATCACGGAGCCTGGCCTCCTGTGCATCGAGTTCTTCGCGCTGCTCGCGCAGCTTCTTGAGCGCATTACGCGCGCTCGGTTTGGACCTGGCCATCTGATTGTCCTTTCGCTGGCCGTTGGTCCCCTCCACGCGCGACAGTGCCAGCATGGGGCCATGTAGGAAAACGGTTTATGCCGCGATGCCAGTGCTTCTTACGCTGACGTTGGAGAGGTCTCTCTCGCAGAAAGGCCAAGTGTGATGCGGGCTTTGGGGCCGCGTCAAGGACGACGGGGCCCCACCATTTTTACCGGGCAAGCCCGGCAAAAATCGTTTCCCCCATCGCCGCTTCGCGGCCGCGCTATGCGCGGTCCCTGACCCGTCCCGTCACCCACATCCTCGCAGCTCCTGATGCGACGCATCGAACATCAGGAGGAAAGATCATGTACGCTTCACTGAATATCGCGCAGGGTTCATTCCGGGCAGATCAGGCAGCTTTGGTTGCCGCACTCGACAAGGCTCATGCCCGGTCCCTTCACAGCTACTTCACCCAATACGTCCTGACCGATGGTGAGGCAGGTTACATCGCGGTCGATGAGGGCGATTACGGCGCACTGCCCAAGGCCATGCTGGACCGGGTCATCGACACTGTGCCCGGAAAGCTGAGCGATGAATTCTGAGGCTACACACAAGGAGGAAGTCCGTCAGGGCTTCCTCCTTTCTTTTTGCTCGAGTCCCGTAATGTCGCTCCCATAGGTATCGCGCGAGCATTCCCTGCAACATCAGTCCTCGGCGGTAGACGCATCCAATTCCTCCAGCCGATCGGGCATGTCGAGTACCTTCATGGCCGCTGCTGAAATGGCTTCGGCTTTCGTCGGAAAGGCTTCCGCCGAACTGATCGATATGCCGTCGGAATAGGTCACGGTCGCCTGGAAACCATTACCTTTGGGTGTCGCGCTCAGTGTTACGTCCGCCATAGCCATGCTCCCGGTGGGATGCCCGCGACACCATTCTTCCGGCCGGCGGACTCGATCGATCTTTAACACAATCGGCAATCGAGCGGCATCGTCTTCATCCCTAGGTCTTGGGATTTCAAAACCGTCGATCCCGTGCAGGTCATGACACTGGGATCTACCCTCTAAGCTGGGGACAGAGGTGCACACCGTACGCGACAAATCGCAAGCGGGAAGCAGTAAAAAAGAGCGTAAAGACAGAGTGTTGATGGATTCTTGCAAAAATGGCAGCTTCTCAATCAGAAATGAATGGTCGCCAATTCGCCAATCGCATTTGATTGAAGGCAGCCAGGAATGGCGCATTCCTGCGCATTCCAAGTGTTCTTGACATGTTCTCGCTTTTGATTTAGACAATAACCGCCTTTCGCAGTGCGTTCCGGGCTCCTGACCACAAGGAGTCCGTGCATGACACGGCCAAAATCTCTCCAGGTACATGTCACCGTCGAGCTCGCTGAGCGGGTTCGTGCTGCAGCAAAGCGGCGCGATATCAGCGTCAGCGAATGGATCCGGTCGCTGCTTTCGCAGGCATGCGAAAACGATGATCTTGCATCAAAGCTCGAAACATCTGTGGACCGCGTCAGCCGTCAATCGGTGTTCACAATGGTCGGCGTCGATGCCCTTCTTGCAGGGCATGCCGATCACGGTCTGCGCGAGCGAGCCCATCAGGCCTACGCGCGCAAATGCAAGGAACTGGGGCTCACCGCAAATGCCGGCGAGGGAGGTTCCGATGAAGCGTAACCTCGTCAACTTCACGCGCGGAAGTCAGCTGCTCGGACACTTCAGCTTCATGTTTGCAGCAGGTCTCAAGGGGCCGCTAATCATCGCCGCCATCGGCATTTCCTGGACTAGCTGGTGGACCATTTCGGCAGGGCTGAGCGATCACGAAGCCTACCTCGTCTGGATGCGAATTTATGCTGCCATCTACGGCTTCATGGAGTTCGATCCGGCCAAACAGGTCGCACTCGAAACGGGGTTTGGAGGAACCGTCCAGCTCCCCATCATCATGCTCGATGCCTATCCGCCGGTGATCAATGCCTGGGATCATATGCTCGACTTGCTGGGCGATGCTCTGGTGCGTTCGGCCTTGCTTCTCGTGCCGGCGTTCGTGCTGTTCTACTGGTTCGCAGCGCGCTTCGGCAGCCGTTCAAAAGAGCGCAAACATGAGCGCGGGGCCATGCTCGTTACCCTACCGGAACTGGTCGATGAACTGCGCGGGCACAACCAGCGCGAGCGCGCCCGTGAGCTCTCGAGCTCTATGGGTTGGAAATGGCATCTGTGTTCGCCCAAGGAACTGTCCTCGGCATTTCCCTACCGACCCTCGCATCTTGCAACGGTTGTCTATCCCTGGCGGCTCGAACAGAGCCACGCCATGCTCATCGGGACCACCGGCATGGGCAAGACAGTAGCCATGTCGGACATGATTGCCGAAGCGCGCGCCAAGGGACAGCGCTGCGTCGTATTCGACCTGACCGGCGCTTTCATCGAACACTTCTACCAGGCCGACCGGGACATCATTCTGAACCCGCTCGACGCGCGCTGTCCGCAATGGAGCCTCTTCGACGAATGCCGCACCGAAGGTGAATTCTGGGCGGCAGCGGAAGCCCTCGTGCCCCATGACGGGGGCGGGGAGGCGCAGTTCTGGGTCATCGCGGCGCGTGCCTTGTTCGTCGAGTTCTGCCTCAAGCTGGTGGCCGAAGGGCGGGGCACCAATGCTGCGCTTGCCCGCGAACTGATGACCGCTGATCTCTCGCGGGTCCACGCCATGATGCGAGGCACGATCGCCGATCCCCTTACTGCTCCTGAAGCCGCGCGCATGGCGGAATCGATCCGGGCAGTGTTCAACGTGAACGCCAAGGCGCTGAAGCTCCTGCCTACTTCAGGGCGCGGCTTTTCGATCCGCGACTGGATCGAGGAGGGCGCCCATGACGACGAAGGCACTAACGTCAAAAGAAGTGGCTCGATGGTCTTCATCTCCGCGCGCTACGTCGACATGAGCGTTTGCGCGCAGCTGCTCACCCTGTGGCTCGATACGGCGATGAACACGCTTATGACGATGCCTCGCACGAAGGACCTCAAATGCTGGTTCTTCATCGACGAGCTTGGCGCGCTTCACCGGCTCCCCGCTCTCGAGAAAGGCCTGCAAACGGCACGCAATTTCGGCGGCGCGATCGTCACCGGCATCCATGCCTATGCCAAGCTCAAGGAAGTCTACGGTGAGAACATGGCGATGACGCTTGCATCGCTTGCCCGGACCAAATTGATCCTCGGTACGGCAGACCGCGAGACCGCCACCTGGTGTTCCGACTTCATCGGACATCGCCAGGTTCGCGACATGGAAGAAGGCTACACCTATGGCTACAACAATGCTCGAGACGCCGTCAGCCTGACGCCGCGCAAGCATATCGAGCCTTTGCTGCTGCCCGACCAGTTGATGAACCTGCCGCGCCTGTCAGGCTTCATCAAATTCCCGGATGGCTTTCCTGCAGCGCCGGTCCGTTTGAAGCCGATAGACCGGGAAAGAATCGCACATGTCTTCGTCGGTCGGGCCAAGGATCGAGAGCCAATCCGGAAAGCCGAAGGCGAAACTGGGGGCGGCCAGACGTCTGCTAATCCGCCAACAAACCAGAGCGAACATCCTTCGTCGAACGATGACGGGGCAGGCAAGCCTGTCGTCCCAAAGCAAGGTACTCTTCCGCTTGAGCCGGTAGTCGAGGCGGATGCCAAGCGATCACGCCAGCAGGCGGCGAAACAGGACGAAAAGGACATTCCCGACGACCTCAGGAAGCCGTCAGGTAAGTCCGGTCATCCGCGAAAATCGTCGCCCGAAGAGCGCACGGCAACGCCGCGTGGTTCCCGTCCATTGCTGCCCACGAATGCGGCCCTCCGCAAAGGCGATCATCCCGATGAGAAGAATCCATCGAAAAGCGTGAAGGAGGGACGCCGAAGCGACTTGCCGCGGGCCAATCCACCCTCGGATAAGCCGCAAGCCGTCGATCGGATAGCCCAGCGCCAGCGAGAGGCAGAAGCCCGCAAGCTCATGCTCGAAGACGGCGTTCCCGAGCAGGATCAGCCTTCGCAGGAGGGTCCCGGCCTCGGCGATTTTGAACTGTGACGCACGAGGCAGACGCCGCCCGGCGGAGTGAGACCTGATGCTCTCTGTAGCCAATGTCCGTACTGCTGGCGGCGCTGCCAATTACTTTGCCGCCGACAATTACTATACCCGCGCCGATGCCGAGAGGTCGGGTCAATGGCTTGGCAAAGGCGCGGAGACGCTTGGATTGCGAGGCGTTATCGAGGCCTCGCAGTTCGAGGCCGTGCTCAAGGGCATGCTGCCCGATGGCAGCCGTGTCGGGAGCGATAACAGGGCGCATCGCGCCGGCACCGACCTCACTTTCTCGATGCCCAAGAGCTGGTCCATCCTTGCCCTCGTCGGCGGCGACAGACGTATCCTCGATGCCTACGGCGCGGCCGTCCGCGAGACGCTGGCCTGGGCCGAGAAGAATCTCGCCGAAACCCGCATGGAAGTCCGCGGCAAGGAACGGGTGGTCGCGACGCGCAATCTCGTGATCGGGCTGTTCCAGCACGATACGAACCGCAATCAGGAACCCAACGCGCACTTTCACGCCGTGGTTGCCAATGTCACCCAGGGACCCGATGGCAAATGGCGAGCGCTGAGGAATGACAAGATCTGGGAGCACAATACGCTGCTCAATGCCATGACCATGGCGCGCTTCCGTCTGGCGGTCGAAAAGCTCGGCTACCAGGTTGGGGAATACGGCAAGCATGGCAATTTCGAAGCGGTGGGCGTTCCTAAACCCGTGCGTGATGCCTTCAGTTCGCGCCGCGCCGAGATCCTCGACAAGCTTTCAACGATGGAGAGCACGGGCCTCGCGGCGCGTAACGCGGCCAATCTGATGGCCCGGGCGGACAAAGGCCCGGTGGCAGACCGCCGGGCTCTCGTGAACCAATGGCGTGAGGCAGCCGCTCAGCTGGACTTTGATCCGAGACTTGTCATTGCGCAGGCCAATGCACGGGCCGCCACCGACATTGGCTCCGTCTCCGGAATTGGAAATTCGGTCCGATCGATCGGTCAGCGGGCGCGCCTTTTGGCTGCGACCTTCGCGGAGCGTCTGGGGCTACGTCAGGGCGACCCGCTTGTGCCCCGCGACATGGGGCGCAGGACGCCCGAGCAGATCGCGGCGGTTCATGCGGTTGCATCGGCAATCCGGCATTTGGGCGAGCGCGAGGCGGCGTTCTCGCGGACCGAAATATATCGCTCAGCGCTAGGCTTCGCCTTGCCCACTACTCTTGCCGATATCGAACATCGCGTCGACCAGTTGCTGCGCCAGGGCTACCTGCAAAAAGGCAAGGGTGCAGATCGGCATCTTGTCACAACCCGCCATGCGATCGGGCTCGAGCAGCGCATCATCGCCGCCGTCGAAACCGGACGTGGCCATGGGGCTGCCGTGGTCGAAGCTGATGTGGCCGGAGAGCGGCTACAGGCGCTCTCTCAGCTCAAATATGGCCTGACCTTGAACCCTGGCCAGGAAGGGGCAGGGCGCCTGCTTCTCGCCTCCCACAACCGGATCGTCGCGATTCAAGGCGTAGCTGGCGCAGGCAAGAGTACCGTTCTCAAACCCGTTGCAGACATCTTGCGCGAGGAAGGCAAGTCCGTGCTCGGGCTCGCAGTCCAGAACACGCTGGTGCAGATGCTCGAGCGTGACACCGGCATACCCTCGATGACGGTTGCGCGCTTTTTACGCCAACATCAGGGTCTTCTGGAAGGAGCAGACCAGGCGAGGCTTGCCGAAGCCCGCGCGTCTCTGCGCGGAACCACGGTGCTGCTCGACGAAGCCTCGATGGTCGGCAATGCCGACAAGGAAAAGCTGGTGCGCCTCGCCAACCTGCTTCAGCTCGACCGCTTCGCCAGCATAGGGGACAGGAAGCAATTGGGCGCTGTCGATGCGGGCAAACCCTTCGACGTCATGCAGAAGGCAGGCGTCGAAACGGCCACCATGAACACCAATCTCCGGGCCCGCGATAAGGCGCTGCGCGACGCTCAATATGCAGCGCAGGGCGGAAATATCGACGAGGCCTTACGACATCTTGGCCCGCATGTCGTCGCGTCGGGAAATACAGCTTCCGTCGACGCCGCGGCGGCCTGGCTATCGCTTTCACCTGCTGAGCGTGAGGTGACCGCGATCTATGCGTCGGGTCGCAATTTGCGCGGACAGGTGAATGAAGCCGTCCAGACTGGGCTCAAGGCCAATGGCGAATTGGGACCGGGTTCTTTGGGTCTCACAGTGCTGTCGCGCGTCAACCTGACGCGTGAGGAAATGCGCTATGCGCGCAGCTATGCGGCCGGCATGGTGCTCGAAGTCGACCGCCGGCAAAGGGGGCAGGGCCTTCAGAGAGGGCGCTATGAGGTGATCGCGACCGATCCCTCCCGCGAACGCGTGATGCTGCAGAACGAGCGGGGCAAGCGCTTTGAATTCCGGCCGGGCCAGATGCGACCGCAGGGTGAGCAGGATCCGCTGCGTCTGTTTGAGGTTCGCCCACTAGAAATCCACGATAGTGACCGCATTCGCTGGACGGCGACCGATCACAAGCGCGGCCTGCTCAACGCCGATCAGGCGCGCATAGTGGCGGTTGATCCGAAGGGTGTCACAGTGAAAACGTCGCTTGGCGCCGAACACCTGCTGGGGCTGGGCGACCCCATGCTCGAGCGTCTTGATCTCGCCTACGCGCTCAATGCGCACATGGCGCAGGGTCTGACCTCCGACCGCGGGATCGCCGTCATGGATAGCCGCGAACGCAATCTTGCCAATCAGCAGACATTTCTCGTGACGATAACCCGCCTGCGCGATGGTCTGATCCTGTTTGTCGACAATGCGGGCAAGCTCGAAGCAGCTGTTGAGCGCAATCCGGGAATGAAGCGCTCGGCGCTCGAAACGGTCAATCAGCTGCGGGATGCGGCTGCATCCGGGCTGGCGAAGGACAAGGCGCCTGATCGTTCGCAAGAACCGGCTCGCGAGCCGCCCGAACTCGATCGCTCGATCACCAAGCCTTTCGAAATCGGGATCTGATGCAGCGTCTATCCGCATGCGTTCATATGGCACCGGTTGACTGCTTGTTCTGTTTTTGTTCTCATGGCGACCATGTCCCGAATCGCCGATGAGATCCTGTTTACGCACATCGAGGTCGCGCTTGCGGTTGCGTCCGAAGCAACGCTTGTCGGGCTCGGCGCTGACGATCCGCGAACCCAGCGCAATGCTCGTGTCGATCTCGCGCGCCACCTGGTCGAACGCATGCAGGGCTTGGAGATCGAAGGCGAGGGGAATGCCGGCAGGAGCTCTCAGCCTAGTCTTTTTCCGGACGATCTTTCGCCGATGGGCTGCCCAGCATTGAGACCCGGTTGAGGCAGTTTTGGCTTATTGCAGACGTGTAGGGCTATCTTTGCCCAT
>CATMNW010000105.1 GCA_950071875.1 uncultured Erythrobacteraceae bacterium
CGAACCGCAGATCGTTTTTGTCGACAATCGACGCGCTGCTCGCCGATGCCGCAGATAACCTCGGAGCGCAGATCGTCTTCGATGGCAATGCTGGCGACAATCTGCTCTGCTTTCTTCATTCAGCAGCGCCGGTCGTCGACCGCTTGCGGGTCGAAGGACCCGGACGCGGCGCGGTCGAAACCCTGCTCGACATGTGCCGCGTTACCGGCTGCGATTTGCCTACTATGGTCAAGGCGACTCTAAAGCGTTTGGTGCGCCGCCCACGCGGCGAATGGCCTTGCGACCGGCGCCTGCTTGCCGATCATCTCGGATTGGATGAGGCGTTGGACCCCGTAACAAACTGGCTCGATATCGATGTGGGGCGCCATGGGGGGAAACACGATCATCTAGCCCTGATCATGCGTGCCCAGCACCATGTTCACGGGCTTGGCGTCGGGCCTGAACGCTTCTCACCACTGATGAGCCAGCCTTTGCTCGAATTGTGCCTGAGCATCCCCACATGGCTTTGGGCCAAAGGCGGTCGCAACCGTGCGCTCGCGCGCGATGCTTTTGCCGCTGACCTTCCGCAGAGCCTGCTGGCACGCACCTCCAAATCAGGACCAGACAGCTTCATCCGCCTCGCGTTCCACCACCATCGAAGCGCCCTTCGCGAATTGTTGCTCGATGGCCTGATCGCACGGAATGCATTGCTCGACCGCGCCAGTGTTGAAGCCGCATTTGAACTCGACACGTCGCTTGATGGGTCGACAATCTACCGACTTCTGGATCTGGCCGAAGCCGAAACCTGGGCCCGGTCATGGCAATAAGGATTGCCCGTCGAAACATTGTAACTCTTCGGAAGAGGGTGCGCCTTCCATCTCGCTCCACCGCCGGTATTGCTGCGCCCGTGCCGGATCGCAGTTGATACGATCCATCAGCCAGAATTCGAACCATTCGGTCGATCGCTCGTAGATCGCCTGCCGGTGGGCGGGCTGCCATTTCACATGCGTTTCGTTCTCCAGCACGTAGAGTTCGATGGCCCGCCCGCGATGCGAATAGGTTTCTATCACATCGAGGCCGCCTTCATATTCGCTGTCGCCAGTCTGGATGAGGATCGGCACATCCACTGTGTCGACATTGAGGATGAGCGACATGGGTCTCCAGAATTCTTCGGTACCGGGCTCGAAATGGCGGTAGCCCATGGCGCGAACGAAGTCTGTAAACCGGGGTCCGGCCGCCGTCGGATAGGAATACATATCTTCGCAGCATGATCCCATTGAGGCCACTTGGAACAGGTCGGAGTTGATAAGAGCCCACTGCACTGTTGATCCGCCGTCGCTGAATCCGCTGATGCCCATCCTCCCGGCATCGACCGCGCCCGTCTCGATGGCGAGCTCGAGCGCGATCTCCAGGGACGACTGCACTCTGCGGCGGTCGATCCAGTCGGCGCGGTTGGCGCGGACAAGCTCCTCCTCACTCGTTGCGGTGAGCGCGGCAGCCGAGAAGGTCGGGCGATCAAAACTGAGCACAGCAAAGCCGCGGTTTGCCAGCGGGTGGATCGGCACTTCGTCGCCGGTCCCGCCGCGAAGGAAGCCGTCACTTGTGTACTGCACGACCACCAATGGGTGTTGCTGCCCCGGTCTGTGATCGGGCGGCAGAACAAGATCGGCGAAGCTTTCCGAGCCATATGCATTGTGAAACCGGAGCCGCTGTACGGATCCGAAAACTGCGTTCGCAAGGTCCGGATTGGGATCGTAGACAACCCGCTCGGCGCCCGTTCGGATATCGATTGCAACAATGCGCCGGGGCCTCGCTGCCCCTTCGCGCGCGCAGATCAGTTCGTTTCCCGAAGGACTGCACCCGATCAGAACGTCATCGGTTGTCAGCAGCGAGCGGGGCTGGCCCTCCTCCATATCCCAGCGCAGGATCGCCATCTGGCTGTTCGCCCAGCCCGTTCCCTGGAGAGCAAGCAATGTCCGGCCTTCGGTTGCCCACCACAGTTGGCGTATCCCTTCGCACGCCTCCGCATCGCAGGAGATCCGGCTGCCGTCAGACCGGATCCCTGCGATGCGCGACGGACTTATCAGCCGGTCGGGATGCCTGGGTTCAAGCCACGCCGCATATCCGTCCGGCCCTGCGGCATATTCGCGTGCTTGCGCAGGCAGAGTGGCAGGCCGGTGGGCAACGAGAAGCTCGGCCTCGCTGGCTGTCGCCGGACGGATGCTGCCATCGCCGAGCGCCACGAAGGCATATTCCGGGACAATCTCACCAGTCGGGATCGGGCGGTCGGCAAATTGCGGGGAGAAGCGATCATCAAACAGGAAGCCTCGCGCAGCCTCTTGCGCAATCGCTTGTGCCTGCTGGCGAACTCCCGGACGTGTTTGCACGATGAGGCCATTGCCGTCAGCCGTCCAGGCGAAGCGGTCGACATCGTCGGGCATGGCCGTTGCCCGATGCGCGGGCGCTTCGCCCGCTGGATCGGAAAGCCAGACCTGCGTCGAACCATCGATGCGCTTGAGGTAGCCGATGCGTGCGCCGTCAGGAGACCAGCGGGGCGCATTGGGCCTGTCCCATCCAGCCATGATCGCCGGAAAATCGCGGAGCGGAAAGTCATCCCGGATAAACTCACCGCCTCTGTCGATTTCGGTTTCAGTCTCGCTTCCATCCATCGCGGTCACCACGAGCCTCAGGCAATACGCATTGGCTTGCGGGTTTGCGCGCTTCACAACAAAAGCGATCCGTTCGCCATCGGGTGAGATTTCGAACGCCGAAGGCGCGCCGGTCGGAGCTGCCCTGCCAATGTCCGCAATCCGGACCTGGTCGTCGAGCGTGAATGCCGATCTTTGCGCTTGCGCGCTGCTCGGCGTTTCATCGAACAAAGCACACGGGTCCTGGTCGCCAGGATCGATATATGCCGTCGGCACAATCGTCTGCGAAAGAGCGGCGGCAAGCAGTATGATTGTCACCAGTGCCTCCGGATGCCGAAGGTGACGAACCGCCCGATCGGCGAATAATTGGTTGAATCATAGGGTGTGTCCGTCGGCCCGGTCTGGCCGAGCGTTTCGGGTTCGTCGTCGAACAGGTTCTGGATCGTGAGCGAGATTTCGAGGCCTGGTTCGCGGCCCTCACCGCGAACAATTTTATAGCTCATGCCGAGATCGACCGTGATGCTGGGAGAAAGGCGGCGCTCTTCCTCGAAGCGGCGGTCGCGCAGCGCGCCAATGTAGTTGGCGGCGATATTGGCCGCGAACCCGCCAGACTGATAGCGCGCCGTGCCCCGCGCACGGTAGCGTGGTGGATTGAAAACCGTTCCGGCTAGCTGAACCTCGGGCAGATCGGGCGTGACCTGTTGCTGGCTATCGAGAAAGCTGCCCGAGAGATCGAAGGAGAGTGACTGTTCGTCGCCCAGGTTCTGGTTCCAGGCGATCCTGGCATCCACGCCTTCGACGGCCCAAACCGCAACGTTCCTGTTCCGGTTGTCGACAAAGGCGGCAACATTGGCGGGATCGTAGGGGGAGCCCGAGAAGTTTTCGAGACCGAATAGCGATCCAGCAATGAGCTCGGATAAAGTTGTCGGATCGGGAGAGAAATCGATCAGGTTTGCAAACCCCGGGTCGCGGAAAGCAGCCGCAATCGAGCCCGCAATAGGTCGCACCACCCGGTCTTGATAGCGAATGTCGTACCAGGTGGCCGAAAACGTCAGTTCGGGAATGGCGACCGGCTGCAGTTCCACACCCGCGGTCCAGCTGCGCGCGCGTTCCGATTTCACGTCCGGATTACCGCCGCTTGTGAAAAACACCGTGTCGGACCCCGTTCCGGCGCCGAATACGGCCGCTGGCAGCAGAATGGTCTGGTAGGGTATGAAACGCTGAAAGAGGGTCGGAGCCTTGAACGAGCGCGCCCAGCTGCCGCGCAAAGTCAGCCCTTCGACCGGTGCGTAGCTTAAGCCAAAGCGCGGCGTTGTCTGTTGATCGAGGCCTGGATAATCTTCGTGACGCGCCGCCGCCGAAAGGGTCAGCTCGGCGACTCCATCGATTGCATTACGCGGCGAAACGACCGGCAGGAAGAGTTCGCCATAGGCGAAACGCGCGCGCTGCGTCTTGTCGAAAGCGATCAGTAAATTTCCCGCTTCGCTGCGGCTGAAATCGAGCGTGTTGTTTCGCAGACCCGCGCCGACAGCCAGACGCGCCTCGCCTCCGGGAAGCGTGAACAGCGGACCCTCCAGACCCGCTTCGAGTGAGAAAACCTCATTGCAAAAACACCCCTCGGTCACGCTCGACGACCCGTCCTGCAGCGCGAAGGCGGTTCGGTAGTGCGTCCGGTCGCGGCCGAACACTCCCAGCACTGTTGCCTGCCAGTCTCCTGCGACGTCGAATTTCAGTGACGGGGCGAGCGTATAGGATTCCACCTCCGGATCGGCTTCCGATCGAAATGCCGATGATGCGGCCACGAGCGTTGAGCTTCGGCTTGAATAAAGCGCGTCGATACTGGCCTCGAGGCCGGGCGCGAGTTCGTGATGTGCCGAAAGCGTAACGGCATGGCGTTGCTGCGAGGGGAAGAGCGTGGTCTCCGGATCAAGCGAGCTGGCATAGGAGCGCTGGCCAGCCTCGATCGCCGAATTGTTTGCAAAATCGTAAGCGACGAAGAACCCGCCCCCGCTCCAGCGCGTGCCCGCCACTATATCGGCCTGCTGGCGGAAATTGCCGCCATCCGTGCTTGCGCCGATCTGCGCGGATGTCGTGATGCCTTCAAAATCGCGGCGAAGGATTACATTGACCACGCCCGCGACCGCATCTGAACCGTAGAGGGCCGAGGCTCCGTCCGGAACGATTTCAATCCGGTCGACCGCCGCGAGCGGGATGGATGAAATGTCGACCCCTGCAAAAGCGGAATCATAGGGTAGCCGGTGGCCGTTGAGGAGTGTCAGCGTCGCATCTGGTCCGAGACCGCGCAGATTTGCGCTTGAGGCCGAGTTTACGTTGCTGTTGGCGAACCCTGCGCCTGATCCAATACCTGGATTTTGCCCGCCGGAAAAGTTCTGCGGAAGTGTCCGGATCGCTTCGCCCAGATCGATCTGGCCCGCTTCGACGATCGCCTCGCGGTCGAGCGAAATTGTATCGCCAATGATCCGCGCGCCCCGGATCCGCGTTCCTGTAACGACGATCGCGTTGTCCCCGCTGGCGACATCCGAATGATCGTCCTGCACTTCATCGACTTCACTCTGGGGCGGCCCTGCGGATTGGGCGAGAAGCGGCGAAGAAAAGCCTGCCAGGGCGGTTCCTGCCAAGAGCGCCGTAATTGTCCGGATTGTCGATTGCATTGTCATCTCCCTGATCTGTTGCGATTATGTCGCCACAGGGAATGACGCAGGCATTCACGAGCACCTTAGTTTCAAATGAAATTAAATTTGCAGAGCCTGATCTTTGCGCGGTAAATCTGTCGCGCGCATTCAGACCCGATCAGCGAAAACCGTGCGAAGATGCGCGAGCGCTTTCATCATGTGATAATCGACTGTCGGCAGCGCGATGCCCAACTCTTGGTGGATCTGGCGGTAGGATTTTTTCTCGAAGCGGTTCATCCTGAAGATGCCCGCCGTTTTGTCGGGCAACTGCGCCAACGCGGCCTCGAAGCGCCCGGTCGTCTCTTCCACCTCAATTCTGTCTTCCTGCTTGGCGCAGCACGGCGCATCGGTGTTTTCGACCAGTGGCACCGTCTTGATACGGCATTTTTGTCTGCGGGCTTCATCGACCAGCAGGTTGCGAGCGATCCGGAACAGAAATCCTGACGGGTTCCGGAGATCTGTCAGTTGCGGGCTGGTCGCCGCGCGCACGAAAACGTCCTGAACCAGATCGCGGGCTCGCTCATGACCGACGCAGCGCGAAAAATAGGCAAGCAGGCATGCGCTCTCTCGGCGGTACAGGGCGTCGAGCGGGCAGGGCGAGCTGACCCGAACTTGCGGTGTCGGGGTTCGCAGCGCGGAGTTCGATAGTCGATGATCGTCTCGCCGGGTGTCGGCAGAAAGCTGGTTCATGCAATGGACTGGGAGGCAACCGCAATCGGCGGCTCCTCATCGCAAGCCGAATGCGGGATCCAGAACTGTGCCGCCGTTCAGGACGTATCGACGTCCCTTGACCGGTTGGGCCGCCGGGCCTTGAGCGGACCGGCGTGCATGATGGCTGGCGGAAATATCCACGCGGTCGGCGCCAGAGTTTCAAACCGCGCGGGTCGAATGTGCCCAAGACAAAAGCAGCTTGCAAGGGGCAAGTGCCTCCATTTTCGAGGCAGCATGATACCCGCCCGGCGTTGCGGTCGCGCCGATATAGGGCACTCACATGCCTAGTACTGGGGAGGGCTCCTCCACATGCTTGGAATGTCCGCTGTTATCCCGCGGCGCTAGCCATCCGAGCCGAAAGGAGGTGCTCTATGGCTCAATCATCTGCCGACGATACTGGTACAGGCGACTTCGATTTTTCGGACTTCGCGCAGGAATTCCTGCGACGCAATCCGGCGTATAAGGATCAATATGCCAGACTTCATTTGCGCGATACCGGCGACAAGAAAACATCCGCCGCGCGGCGAATGGCTCGGTCATGGGGCCTAGAATTTCCCGTTCGATCCGAGTGTTTCGGCCACAGACAGCCCGGCGATCTGGAGAAGCGATGCGAACGCAAGCGTCGTTATCGTGGCTGGCGGCGCCCGGGACCTTGCCGGTATCAGAGGCACATTGGCTGAGTGCAAGGTGATTGCCCAGCACGAGAACGATGCCGGACAGCACATGGTGGTTTCCGATACGCGAAATCGTCACCGCGTCCTGTTGGCGCGCGAGCCATCTCCCGGCATTGATGGCTATGTCGTCCCCGACGATGCCGATCTTGGTGTCCGCGTAGCAGCTCTCAGTCAATTCCACCGGTCGAAAGAAGGCGCGGCGACAAAGGCGCACCATCGGCTCCTCAAGCCATCTGCTTACAAACGCTACAGGCTGAGCATCCTGCTTGCCATTCTCGATCTGCTCGAAGACGCTTCACCCAAGCAGGTGACATTGCAAGAGCTCGCCAAGGCACTGATCTATCCAGGCCTCAAAGCGGGCCGCGCGATCGACTGGAAAACATCATCGCATCGCCGGCAGACACAGCGCCTCGTCGCCGAAGCGCATCGCATGGCGGCTGAGGGTTATCGTGAATTGCTCAATCCCTCACGGGGCAAGCGTTGTGCGAATTAACTGGCGTCGAAATCGTATTTGCCCGGCTGGCCTACCAGTCACAGGCCAGACGAATATCAGGCCTACGTCCTTGCAAAGACTTCCCAAATTCGCTGAAGTCGTTATGCCTCTCCTTGTGGCGCGATCTGCATCTCGCGACCGACGCCGCAAGGAACCCGACCTTCGGGGGCGCAACTGCAGCAGCCGGAACCGGTGCAATGGAAGCGCCGGGACTGGCCACCAGCAGGCGATCGGACGGCGGCGTGTTGGATAGCGCCCTGCCGATTGGACGGGCAGGGCTATGCAGGCTTATTTCGCGGAGGAATTCGCATCCGAACTGGTCAATGTCCAGTCTGACAAGGAACTCGACCAGGCGCTGAAACAAGTCTCTCGGCGGCTTGGCTTCGATCACTTCGCCTTAAGCCTCGAGCTGCGTTCAGGATCATGCGAGGCTCCCGGTTTGCTCCTGTTGACGTGACCCCCTGATTTTCCTCCAAGTTGGATTAGAGTCCGGCCCTGACAGAAGGACGGACGAGATGAAGAGAAC
>CATMNW010000106.1 GCA_950071875.1 uncultured Erythrobacteraceae bacterium
CCCCTTTTCGATCGACCGCCCTCACCCCGCTTGCACGCCGGAGACCGCCCCGTGGAACTCTACATCGACACCGCGAACCTCGACGAGATCAAGCAGGCCCACGACCTCGGCGTGCTCGACGGCGTGACGACCAACCCCTCGTTGATCGCCAAGGAAGGGATCGATTACGGCAAGCGCCTCGCAGAAATCTGCAAGATCGTGTCCGGACCGGTCTCCGCGGAGGTCATTGCGCTCGAAGCGGACGCCATGGTCAAGGAAGGCAAGGATCGCGCCAAGATCGCCGAGAACATCGTCGTCAAGCTGCCCAGCACGGTCGACGGGCTCAAGGCCTCCAAGGCCCTCAGCGACGAGGGCATCCGCACGAACATGACGCTGTGCTTCCAGCCCCTGCAGGCCATGATGGTCGCCAAGGCCGGCGCGTTCCTCGTCTCGCCGTTCATCGGCCGCCTCGACGACATCAATCTCGACGGCATGGAGCTGATCGCCGACATTCGCCAGATTTATAACAACTACAATTTCGGCACGGAAATTCTCGTCGCCTCGGTTCGCAACCCGGTTCACGTGCTCAAAAGCGCGCTGATCGGCGCCGATGTCGCCACCATGCCGCCCGCCGTCATCAAGGGTCTGTTCAAGCATATCCTGACCGACAAGGGCATCGAGGGCTTCGTCGCCGACTGGGCGAAGACCGGTCAAAGCATTCCGACGCAGTAAATGACCGACCAGACGCCCCTCGACCGTTTCAAACAGGCGCTGACGAGCGCGTCGCGCGCGCTCGCGAACGAGCCTGAGGTCGAGGTGGCGTGGAGCGCGGATGCTCCTGCGCAATCGGGCAAGAATTTCCGTGTCCCGCTGCCTGGCCGAAATCTGCCCCGCGATCAGGCGATCGAGGCGCGCGGTTTCGCTGACAGCTTCGCGCTGAAGCTGCGCCATCATAACGAGGCGCTTCATAACAAGGGCGCGCCGCCAGAGCCCATCGCACGTGCTTGTTACGATGCCGTCGAACAAGTTCGCTATGAGGCGATCGGTTCGACCCGCTATGCAGGCATTCGCGATAATCTGAATTCGGCAGTAAAGCTCCGTACGGCATCGGATCCGATAGTGCGCGCGGACGAAGCGAAAGACGTGCCGCTTCCCACGGCGCTGTCGCTGATGCTGCGCGAGGCTTTGACCGGCGAGGCGATCCCCGAACGGGCTCAAGCGGCCGTCGATCTGGTTCGAGACGATATTCTTGCAAAGATCGGCACCGATATGGACGGGCTCGCCGATGCCCTCGACGATCAGCGTGCCTTCCAGGACCTGACGCTCGATATGCTGCGGCACCTCGACCTTACCCTTCCCGATAGTCCCGAACCGACCGATGCCGAAGATGGCGAGGACGAGGAAGGCGAAAACCCGGAAGAACAGGATACCGACGAGGAAGACGAAGGCGGGGCCGAACCGCAGGCTGCCGATGCGCGCAGCGAAGTCACCGATGGTGAGGCGGAAGGCGATGCCGATCAGGATGTCGATGGCGAGCAGGAAATGGCCGACGGCGACCCTTCGGACGACGGCGAAGAAGGCATGCAGCCCGTCCGGCCAAATCGGCCATGGACCGATCTTCCCGATACTTTCGAATACAAGGCCTATACCGAGAAATTCGACGAGATCGTCGAAGCACCGGAACTGTGCGACAACGAAGAACTCGACCGGTTGCGGACCTATCTCGACAGCCAGCTCGCCGGATTGCAGGGCGTGGTCACACGTCTTGCCAATCGCCTACAGCGCCGCCTCATGGCGCAGCAAAACCGCAGCTGGGATTTCGATCAGGAAGAAGGCCTGCTCGATGCCGCGCGTCTGACGCGGGTGGTCGTCAGCCCCGGTCACGCGCTTAGCTACAAGATGGAGCGCGATACCGAGTTCAAGGACACGGTCGTCACGCTGCTGATCGACAATTCGGGTTCGATGCGTGGGCGGCCGATTTCCATTGCCGCAATCAGTGCCGACATACTTGCGCGCACGCTCGAGCGTTGCGGCGTGAAGACCGAAATTCTGGGCTTTACAACCCGCGCCTGGAAGGGCGGTCAAGGCCGCGAGATGTGGCTGGCCGATGGGCGGCCTGCCAATCCCGGTCGCCTCAATGATCTACGGCATATTCTGTACAAGAAGGCGGATGAGCCCTGGCGCCGTGCGCGCCGCAATCTCGGCCTGATGATGCGCGAAGGTCTGCTGAAAGAGAACATCGACGGAGAGGCGTTGCTCTGGGCGCACGACCGCCTGCTCCGCCGTCCGGAAGACCGCCGCATCCTCATGGTCATTTCCGACGGCGCACCGGTCGACGACAGCACGCTGTCGGTCAACCAGGCCGGTTATCTCGAAGGACACTTGCGCAAGGTCATCGACTGGATCGAAAAACAGTCCCCGGTGCAGCTGGCGGCGATCGGGATCGGGCACGACGTAACCCGCTACTACAAGCGATCCGTGACGATCATGGATGTAGAGCAACTGGGCGGCACGATTATCGAACAACTGGCCGATCTGTTCGAGGTGGAATAAATCCTTTTCATCTTGTCCGTTCAGGGCAACGTGATATTTCCTGCACAAACAGGGAATCAGGGGTCGTTTTCCAAATGAACATGCGTGTTGTCGGTCTGCGGGCCGTCGTCATGGCTGCGGGCGTGTGCCTTGCTACGCCGTCGTTTGCGCAAACATCGGACGAGGATGCAGCTGCAGAGGCGGTAGAAACGCCCACAGCAATACCCATCGACACTTCCGCAGTGACTGATCCGGTCACCATCGCCAAGCTGACCCCGGTCGTCATCGAAATCCTCGATCCTTTAGGAAGCAAGCTCAGCAATTCGCTCGATACGTATCGTATCCGCCTTGTGGAACCGATCGTGATCGAGGGCATGGAGCTGGTACCCGCGGGGGCGGAAGGCATGGGTGAAGTGGTCCACGCCAAGAAGGCAGGCGGTATGGGTGCTGCGGGCGAGCTTGTCCTTGCTGCGCGCTATCTCACCGTCGACGGACGCCAGCTTAGATTGCGCAGCATGGAACTGCTCGAGGATGCTGAGGGCAAGGACCGCATGGGCACCGTGCATACGCTGAACATAGCGTCTGCCGCAGCGCCCATTCCGATCGGGTTGCTCGGCTACTTCATCGGCGGCGGCAATATCGAAATTCCTGCCGGTGCGCGCGCATCCGCCAAACTGGCCGCACCATTTGCGATTACTCCAGTTTCTTCAACTGCTGCAAAAGCGGGTGGGGAAGAACCGGCCTCTCGTCCGCAGGGCGACATGGCCGAAACGACGACGCTTACCGGTCCCGAGGGGGGAACGGACGAGACTGAAGAAGGACTGCAATAATGAAAATAAGGAATGTTCTGGTAGCATCTCTGCTGGTCGCAACGGCCGCAGCTGCAACGCCCGCGATGGCCGATGACAAGGTTGCGGGTTCCGAGGTGGTCATCCCCGACGCACCCGAAGGTACGGGCCAGATCGTATTCTTCCGCCCCGGCGGCGCAGGCTTCGCCATGGGCTGCTCGGTCAATGAGAACGGCGAAAAGATCAGTTCGCTGGGTTCGGGCCGCTATTTCGTGCTGCGCACCACGCCGGGTCGCCACGAATTCAGCGTGAAGAGCGAAGCAAAGGACGTTCTCGCTCTCGAAGTCGAGGAAGGCGAAACCCAGTTCGCCAAGTGCAAGATCAAGATGGGCATCCTGATGGGCCGCCCCGATCTCGCCCCGGCCAAGGAAGATGAATTCCGCAAGATGAACAAGGTCCAGCTTGTCGATGCCGACGATATGGGGCCGGCACCCGGCGCCCTGCGTCCGGAAGAGATGATGGCGGCTGCCGTTCCTGCAGCGGAAGCCGAAATGGAAGTGGAAGCTGACGCAGCGGCCGAATAATCGCTTGCGTCATTGCTGACCAATCGGCGCGCCGGGGCGACAGTGCTTGCACTTCCTCCCCGGCGCGCTAGCGTTCGGGGCGATGACCATGACCGTATCAGAAGCCGTCAGATCGCGGCGCTCCGTCCGGGCTTTCACCGACCAGCCGGTATCGCGCGAAGTTCTCACCCGCATTCTCGAAAAAGCGCAGCGATCGCCATCGGGCGGCAATACGCAGCCTTGGCATGGCATCGCGCTCACCGGCGCGCCGATGCAGAAGCTGTTCGACCGCGTTGCGCAGGACCTGCCGAAGGGGCGCGAGGCATTTGCCCCGGAATACCACGTCTACCCGCCCGAACTCGACGGCGCATACGAACAGCGGCGCCGCGGCGTTGGCGAGGACATGTACGGCGCGCTGCAGATCTCCCGCGAGGAGAAGGGCAAGCGCCTGATGTGGTTCGCCAACAATTTCCGCGCCTTCGGGGCGCCGGTTCTGATGCTGGTTCATACGCCCAAATACATGGGTCCCCCGCAGTGGAGCGATATCGGCATGTGGCTCCAGACCATCGGCCTGCTGTGCCGCGAAGAGGGGCTCGACACCTGTTTCCAGGAAGCGTGGGCGGTATATTCGCCGCAAATCCGCGAGGTGGTCGACATTCCGGAAGATCACACCTTCTTTTGCGGCGTCGCCATCGGATATCGCGACGAAGCTGCCGCGGTGAACAATTTCGATGTCAGGCGCGCCGATATCGGCGAGGCCGTGCGCTGGGAGGGTTGGCAGTAACACCGCGCCAACCTATGCGGCAGCGATGACCGACCAGCCGCTTAAACTGTTCAATTCGCTGACCCGCGAAATCGAGACCTTCACTCCTGTCCACGAGGGCGAGGCGCGCGTTTATACCTGCGGCCCCACGGTCTACAATTACCCGCATATCGGCAACATGCGTGCCTATGTATTCGCCGATGTGCTGGGCCGCACGCTTTCATGGAAAGGTTACGACCTTACCCACATCATCAACATCACCGATGTCGGGCACCTGACCGACGATGGCGATGCTGGCGAAGACAAAATGGAGAAGATGGCCGCGCAAAAAGCGCAGTCGATCTGGGACATTGCCAAGCACTACACCGAGGCTTTCTGGGCCGATGTGAAAGCCCTGAATATCCGTGAACCGGCCAAGTGGTCGGTCGCCACCGATTACATCGACGAGATGATCGAATTTGCGAAGGGTATCGCGGACCGGCACTGCTACGAGCTCGATAGCGGACTGTATTTCGATGTATCGACCGTCGCCGATTACGGACGTCTCGCGCGCGCCGTGACGGAAGAAGGCGAAGGCCGGATCGAGACGGTCGAAGGCAAGCGTAATGCCGCCGATTTCGCAATCTGGCGCAAGACGCCTGCGGGCGAAACGCGCCAGATGGAATGGGACAGCCCGTGGGGCAAGGGTGCACCCGGCTGGCACCTCGAATGTTCGGTCATGGGCGAGAAACTGCTCGGCTTTCCCTTCGACATCCACACCGGCGGGATCGATCACCGCGAAATCCACCACCCCAACGAAATCGCGCAGAACCAGGCTTTTTGCGGCTGCGCCCCGGATCCCGGGGGGCTGGACGACGCGACCCATTCGGGCGCGAAGATCTGGATGCACAACAACTTCCTCGTCGAACGCTCGGGGAAGATGTCGAAAAGTTCGGGCGAATTCCTGAGGCTGCAACTGCTGATCGACAAGGGGTACCATCCGCTCGCCTACCGCATGATGTGCCTGCAGGCGCATTACCGCAGCGAGCTGGAATTCAGCTGGGAGGGGCTGGGTGCTGCGCTTACGCGGCTCAAGCGCATCGTGATGAGTGCGGCTGCATTGGCTGACGCTGCACCGGGCGATGCTTCGCACCAGAAGTTTGCCCCCATGCGCGAAAAATTCGCCACTGCAATCTCGGACGATCTCAACACCGCTGTTGCGCTGGTGGCGCTGGAAGAAGCGCTCGCGGTCAAGAAAGTTGATGCCGGCGTAAAGCGTGCAGTGGTCGGGGAAATGGACCGCGTGCTGGGCCTTGGCCTGTTCGATCTCACCCGCGCCGCCTTGCGCATTCGGCCCAGGGATGCCTTCATCGCCGAAGCCGAAATCGAGGCCGAGCTTGTCCGCCGCAAAGAAGCACGCGTTGCCAAGGACTTCGCTACTTCCGACGCCATTCGGGAAAGCCTTGCAGCCAAGGGTGTAGAGGTTATGGATGGCGATCCGCTCGGATGGGAATGGAAGCTCTGACCGCATGAACAAGGCCGACCCGAAGACGCTGCTTTGGGAACATCTGAAGGACCAGCCGCAAGGCCTGTCTTTCGTCCGTGACCATACGACCGGGGATTTTGTCCTGCCGTTCTATTGCGAGGACGCGCATCTCGCGATCGAGGTAGATGACGACCCCTTCAGGCCGAAGAACGACGGCGCGCGCGAACGCTGGCAGGAACGGCACAAGGTTGACATCATGCAGGTGCCGCCCGCCCATGTGCTGCGCAATGCCAGCGAGGTGGCCGATGCGATCATCGACATCGCCGGCCGCCGCAAGGAACGGTTTGCGAAATAACCGCTGCTCGGCAATGGAAGGCATCGAGGAGAATTCGATGACCAAAGCCCTGCTGTCCGCCCTGATCCGTCCGCTGGTCGAACCGCGCCTGCCCGAATGGGTCGAGCCGCTGTGGTTCGCGAACAAGGAACAGGCGCTGGAGTTCGCGCCGGACGCCGAGATCGGCTGGTTCGACCTCAACGAAAAGGAGCCGATGATCGAAATCGCCCGCTCGGCAACCAGCCTGAAGTGGATGAATTCGATCTATGCAGGGCTCGATTTCATGCCGCTCGACGTGCTGAAGGATCGCGGTGTGACAGTGACGAATGGTGTCGGCATCAACGCCATCACCATTGCCGAATATGTCGTCATGCTGATGCTTGCCCATGCCAAGGGCTATCGCGATGTGGTGCGCGCGATGGACCGCAAGGAATGGCTGCACGACAGCCCCGGCAAGCGTGAACTGGCGGGCGAGCGGGTGCTGTTGCTGGGCATGGGGGCGATCGGATCGCTCATCAGGTCCCGGCTCGAAGCCTTCGACATGACCGTGGTGCCTGTGCGCCGATCGGGCGCGGACGGGGCGCTGAAGCCCGGCGAATGGCGGGCGAAACTCGGCGAATTCGACTGGGTCGTCCTCGCGGTCCCCTCGACCGATGAAACCAAGGGCATGATCGGCGCGATGGAACTGGCCGCCATGCGCCCCAACGGCGTGCTGGTGAACATCGCGCGCGGCGACGTGGTCGATCAGGATGCGCTGGTTGATGCGCTGAAGGAGGACAGGATCGAGGCCGCGCTGCTCGATGTGACCGATCCCGAACCGCTGCCCGAGGACCACCCGCTTTGGGAGCTCGACAATGCGCAGGTCACCATGCACCTGTCCGGCCGTGCGCAGACCAAGATGTTCCAGCGCAGCGCCGACCGTTTCATCGAGAACCTGGAACGCTGGCACAAGGGCGAACAGGTCCAGCCGCAGCTCGACCTCGATTTGGGTTACTGACGGAACGCCCTCCTTGTTCGGGCCGTTGGTGTTCCGATCAGGAGACACCGATGCCCGAACTCAAGGATACCTACCCGCTTTACCTCAACAACAAGGCCGCGCAGCCCAACACCGATCTCGAGGTGACCGACAAGTTCACCGGCGAGGTGGCGTTCCGCACCGCGCTCGCCACGCCCGAGATCATCGACGACGCGATCGTCGGCACGGTCGAGGCGACGGAGCCGATGGCGCGGCTCGCCAGCTATCAGCGGCAGGACGTGCTGATGCACTGCGTAAAACGGTTCGAAGAACGCTTCGA
>CATMNW010000107.1 GCA_950071875.1 uncultured Erythrobacteraceae bacterium
GTCAGACCCGCCTTGGTTTCCTCGCGGATGATGTCGTTGCACAGTTCGACGCATTCGTCGCAGATGAACACGGTCGGGCCCGCGATGAGTTTCCTCACCTCGTGCTGCGACTTGCCGCAGAAGCTGCAATACAGGGTCGATTTGCTGTCGGTTCCGCTCAACTTGGTCATATCCTAACGTTGTCCCCGCGTGCCCCTGGGTCTTTCCCAGAGTGTAGGGCGCGCAGGTTTTGGGTCAATATCATAGGTAGCGCACACCCCTTGCCACAAGCTGAAGCGACAGGGTTGCCCAATTCCTACGACATTCTTGCAACAGTCCCGCGCAGGCACATTCCGTGCGCGAGGCGATGTCGCGATTATTCGGGCGCGCCGCCTGATCCCTCGGCATCGCCACCTTCGTTCTCGGGGCGCGTTTCGAACACCTTGTCGACGATGCCGAATTTCATCGCTTCTTCGGCTTCGAGGAAGGTGTCGCGGTCCATCGCCTTCTCGATGTCGTCGAGGCTCTGGCCGGTGTACTTCACATAAAGGTCGTTCATGCGCTTCTTGATGCGCAGGATCTCGCGCGCCTGAATCTCGATGTCCGAGGCCATGCCGCGTGCACCGCCCGAGGGCTGGTGAACCATGATGCGCGCATTGGGCAGTGCGATGCGCATGCCCGGCTCGCCCGCAGCCAGAAGGAAGCTGCCCATCGAGGCGGCCTGGCCCATGCACACGGTCGAAACGCGAGGCTTGATATACTGCATGGTGTCGTGGATCGCCATGCCGGCCGTCACCACGCCGCCGGGCGAATTGATGTACATGCTGATCGGCTTGGAGGGATTCTCGCTTTCGAGGAACAGCAGCTGTGCGGTAATGAGCGAGGCCATACCATCTTCCACCTGGCCGGTGACGAAAACGATGCGTTCACGCAGCAGGCGGCTGAAAATGTCGAAGCTGCGTTCGCCGCGGCTGGTCTGTTCCACCACTACGGGCACGAGAGCACCGGTAACGGGATCTGTAGTAAACTGGCCCTGGGTGCCGTGTGCGTCGCCGCCGAACAGGTCGATCATGAATATTCCTCTTGCCGGATCGTTTGACCGCCTATGTCGCCATGCCCCCCGCGATGTTCAAGGGGCTTTACCAAGCAATGCACGGGATATGTCGGCGGAAAGGGAAGGTGTCAGCATCGCAATTGGCGAATCCGTTGGTCGGGCACCGAACGCCATCGGTCGAAGGGGGGTTGGGTTTATCGGCTACAAACGTAAACGAAGGGGCGGGAGTAACAACCAAAGAACGTAATTCCATGAGTTTACGCAACATCGCCTTGATCGCATCCCCGCTCGCGCTGGGCCTCAGCGCCCCGAGCGTGGCCAGAGCCCAGGACGCCGCTGATGAACAGGATGCCTCTGGAGCAAATCCGACCGTAGCCGAGGGGGCACAGGTTTTCGAGCCCTCCTATTTTGCCCAGTTTGCGCCGCGAAACGCACTCGACATGGTCAGTCGGATCCCGGGGTTCAACATCAGCGGTGGTAACGATCAGGGACAGCGCGGTCTCGGTCAGGCCGATCAGAACGTGATCGTGAACGGGGAGCGTTTTTCGAGCAAGTCTGACAGCCTCCGCGACCAGTTGCGGCGAATACCGGCATCCGACGTAGTCCGGATCGAAATTGTCGATGGCAACTCCACTAACGTGCCCGGCCTTACCGGCCAGGTGGCGAATGTCATATACACCCGCAGCGCAATGTCGGGCCAGTTCCGTTGGGAAACCGGCTTTCGCGCCCATAACACCGAAGCCCAGCTTTTCGGTGGCGAAGCATCGATCACCGGAAGCAATGGTGCGCTCGATTACACGGTTTCTATTTCCAACGAGAACAATCGCTTCGGCGCTGACGGCCCGACCATTATCACCGATGGCAATGGCGGGTTGATCGAAGAGCAGTACACGAAATTGTCCGGCAAGTTCGACAATCCGAAACTGGCCACTGTCTTTGGATATGATTTCGGCGGCGGCACCGTCGCATCTCTCAATCTCAGCTACCGCGAAGATTTTTACAGCAGGCGCGAACCCGAAACGGCAACTCCCGTCACTGGTCCGGTGCGCAATCGCGATTACAATATCGAGGAAGACGGGCCGGAATACGAAATCGGCGCCGATCTCGAATTCCCCCTTGGTCCCGGTACCATGAAGCTAATCGGCCTTGAGCGATTCGAGCGCGATAATTTCGTCTCGACGGTCATCGACAGCTTTTCGGATGACAGCGCTTCAAGAGGCTCTCGCTTCACGCAGGTCAACGAGGCCGGAGAACGTATCGGGCGGTTCGAGTACGGTTGGGGGATGCTGAATGCCGACTGGCAGCTGTCGGGCGAAGCTGCCTTCAACCGGCTGGATCGCGTTTCGACCCTGTCCGTGCTGGATGGTGAAGGCGATTTCGAGCGCATTCCCTTCCCCGCAGGGATCGGCGGCGTAACGGAAGATCGCTATGAGGGCAGCCTGTCCATTTCGCGCGAGCTTTCGGACACCCTGTCAGCACAACTTATCGGCGCGATCGAATTTTCCACGATCGAACAAACGGGCACGGCAGCGAACTCGCGGAGCTTCAAGCGCCCCAAAGGATCGTTCGCCACGACCTGGAAGCCAGCGGACGACTTCGATGTATCAGTGACGATCGCAAGACGGGTAAGCCAGCTGTCGTTCGGAGACTTCCTCGCCAGTGTAAATCTCAACACCGACAACCAGAACGGCGGGAATAACGAACTGGTCCCCTACCAGAGCTGGAACATCGAGATCGAAGCGAACAAAACGCTTGGTGCGTGGGGTTCCATCCAGTTGCAGGCCCGACAGGCATGGTTCGAAGACTTCATCGACTGGTTTCCGTTGCCTGACGGGGGCGAAGCGCGTGGTAACATCGGGGATGCCGACAGGCTGCATCTGCAGGCCAATGCCACGATCAACTTCGACCCCATTGGTTTCAGAGGCGCCCGGCTCGACATCGAGGCGATAAAACGCTGGATGAATGTGACCGACCCCTTCACCGGCGCGGGTCGACCGTTTTCCAGCGACCAGGAAGGTGCGTTCGAGATCGATTTCCGCCATGACATCCCCTCGACCGACTGGGCATGGGGAGGCAATCTCAGCCATTATGACAATGCCCCCTATTCGCGGCGTTTCGAAGCTGGTCGCGACTGGGAAGGCCCATTTTGGGGTATGCTGTTCATAGAGCACAAGGATGTGTTCGGACTGACGGTGAAGGCTCGCGCAGCAAACCTGTTGGGCGCACGGAACCGCTTCGAGCGCACCGTCTTTGACGGCCCGCGTCCCGACAGCCCGATCCTCTTTCGCGAAGATCTCGACCGTCGCATCGGTCCCATCTTCCGCCTTACCGTCAGCGGAGACTTCTGAGCCTCGGAAACCCCTCGCTCCCTTCGCGCGTTGGGCAACCCGAGGGAGAAGACTTCTTGGAATTCGATCCGCGTATCGTGATGTTCATCGTATTCGGTGCGGGTTTGACCCTCGCCGTCACGCTCGAACGCTGGCTCGCAAAGGTGTGGCTCTCGCTACCGATTCTCTACGTTGCTGTAGGGTTCGCTGTCTGGTCTCTCCCGTTGGGCCTCCCGCATTTTAACCCGACCGTAGACGGGTTTGACGCCCTGACGCTGGAATACGCGACCGAGTTTATCGTCATTGCCTCGCTTATGGCTGCGGGAATTGCGATCGACAGGCCGGTTAGCTGGGCCAACTGGCGGCAGATCTGGCCCTTGCTCGTAATCGCCATGCCCTTGACTATCATTGCAGTGGCGCTGCTCGGCTGGTGGGCGCTCGGACTGGCTCCCGCCAGCGCGATCCTGCTTGGTGCAGCGCTCGCACCGACCGACCCGGTTCTTGCCCGGAGTGTACAGGTTGGCCCGCCAGGCGAAGACCAGCGACATGACGTTCGTTTCAGCCTGACCGTCGAAGCCGGTTTGAACGACGGTTTGGCATTTCCGTTCACTTATCTCGCCATCGCAGCAGTCGGCATGACCGCGTTGGGCAGCTGGACATTCGAATGGGCTGCGCTGGACTTGGTGTGGCGAATTTTTGCCGGCTGTCTGGTCGGCTGGGCCGTGGGCCGAATCGGTTCCTGGTATGTCTTCGAACGCGAAGCCGACGCTCCGCTGGAAGAGATCGACGAAGAAAGCGAAAGCAGCGGACGGCCCGTCTATTCGACTAGCGAAGGCCTGATAGTCCTTGGCACCCTGCTCCTCGCGTATGGACTGGCTGAGATCGTCGAAGGCTATGGCTTCCTTGCCGTGTTCGTCGGTGCCGTCACTGCGCGCCAGCGTGAGAACCGGAGCCGCTACCACAAGATCAGCCACCATTTCATCGACCAGATCGAGCAGATCGTGCTGGTTGCAGTGCTGTTCGGATTTGGCGCAATGCTGGCCAGCGGCGTTTTGGCAGCACTAACCTGGCCTGCCGCGCTGGTCGGCGTCGCACTCATTTTCATCATCCGGCCATTGTCCGGCCTGCTGGCCGAATTGAACTGCAATTTGCCTATGATAGGAAAACTGGCCGTGGCTTTCCTCGGCGTGCGCGGAATGGGATCAATCTACTATCTCGCCTACGGGCAGAACAGCGCCGACTTCGAGCAGATCGACCTGCTGTGGGCGACCGTCAGCTTCACCATACTGCTGTCGATAATCGTCCACGGCATTTTTTCCGGGCCATTCATCCGCCATGTCGAGGACCTGCGGGCTCATATCCATGCCGGTGAGGATACCAGTATGTTATCGCTATCGCCCGAGCCACGGCCATCCGATACAAAGCCAGCCCCAAGCAGCGATTAGCGTAGGACGGAAAAAGGGCGGCGAACCGAAGTTCACCGCCCCTTCGAAATCTTGCCAATCCGGCGAAATTACTTCTTCGCAGCTGCCTTCTTGGCCGGAGCCTTCTTTCCAGCGGGCTTCTTGGCCGCGGTTTTCTTGGCAGGTGCCTTTTCGGCTTCCTTCTTTGCAGCCGGCTTCTTGGCGGCCGCCTTCTTGGCCGGGGCCTTCTTTTCATCGTCCTTCTTTGCAGCAGCCTTTTTCGCAGGAGCTTTCTTGGCTGCGGCCTTCTTCGCAGGAGCCTTCTTCTTCGGCTTCTCATCTGCGGTTTCTTCAGCTTCGATCGCAGCTTCGAGTTCTTCACGCGTTACTTCGCGATCGGTGATCTCGGCCTTGTCGAAGAGGAAGTCGACGACCTTGTCTTCATAAAGCGGCGCACGCAGCTGGGCGGCGGCCATAGGCTCGGACTGGACGTACTGGACGAAGCGCTCACGGTCCTCTGCACGGTACTGCTGGGCCGCCTGCTGGATGAGCATGTTCATCTCGTTGGCATTGACTTCAACACCGTTCTTCTGGCCGATCTCCGAGAGGAGCAGGCCGAGGCGGACACGACGTTCGGCGATCTTACGGTAATCGTCCTTCTCGTCTTCCATTTCCTTCAGCATGGCTTCGGCATCGTCCGACTGCGCGGCTTCCTGCTGCAGCTGGGCCCAGATCTGTTCGAATTCGGCATCGACCATGCCCTGCGGCACAGCGAAGTCGTGGCCGGCTGCCAGCGAGTCGAGAAGCTGGCGCTTCATCTGCGTACGGGTCAGGCCGGCAGTTTCCTGCTCAAGCTGGCCACGCAGCAGTTCTTTCAACTTGTCGAGGTTTTCAAGACCGAGGTTCTTGGCAAACTCGTCGTCGATCTTGGTGCCGGTCGGGGTCTTCACCTGCTGGACGGTGACGTCGAATTGCGCGTCCTTGCCCTTCAGATTTTCAGCCGGGTAATCTTCCGGGAAAGTGACCGTAATGGTCTTTTTGTCGCCGGTCTTCACGCCGGTGAGCTGTTCTTCGAAGCCCGGGATAAACTGGCCAGAGCCGATCACCAGCGGGGTGTTTTCCGCCTTGCCGCCCTCGAATTCGACACCGTCGATGCTGCCGACGAAGTCGATGATCAACTGATCGCCGTCGCCTGCCTTCTTGGTCTTGGCGGCATCCTTGTAAGCCTTGTTGTTCGACGCGATGCGCTCGACCGCTTCGTCGACCTGTTTGTCGGTCACCGGAACGGTCAGGCGCTCGAGAGCCAGGCCATCGGTGTCCGGGGCTTCGATTTCGGGAAGCACTTCGACTTCAAGGCTGATCTCGGCGTCCTTGCCTTCCTCATAGCCTTCGCCAAGTTCGACCTTCGGCTGCATGGCAGGGCGCAGCTTGTTGTCAGCCATGGTCTTGTCGACCGATTCGCGGATCATGTCGTTCAAGGTCTGCGCGTGCAGCTGTTCGCCGTGCATCTTGCGAACCAGGTTCGCCGGAACCTTGCCAGGACGGAAGCCAGGCATTTTTACCTGCGGGGCGATCTTCTTGACTTCGGTACCAACGCGTTCGTCGATTTCCTTCGAAGGGATGGTGACGGTATAGGCGCGCTTGAGGCCTTCGTTGGCGGTCTCTTTGATCTGCATGGGCTGAAACTCGTGACTTTTCTGACTGCGATATATGCGAGTGGGCTTTGCGCCGGGCGAAACTGGTGCGGGCGAAGGGACTCGAACCCCCACATCTTGCGATACTGGTACCTAAAACCAGCGCGTCTACCAGTTCCGCCACGCCCGCTAACCCGAACGAAGCTGCGTGAAAGGGCAGGTGCCCTCCACGTGTAGGCGCGTGCCTCTAGATGGATGCGGCGAAATGCGCAAGCGCGGCGACAGGTGAAGGAACAGCTTTGGCCAAGCAACCGTTACACCGGCATGCGCGATTACGATAAACCAAGCACGCCCGCCAATACGCCTCCGGCAATCGACCCCGACGTCAAGCCCAAGACGTCCGCCGAAATGGAAAGCGAAGGCGAGCGCGAAGATGGTATTCTCGAACACAAAAGTGACGAGGCCGAGATTGAAGTGGAACGGGCGCTTGGGGATGCGCAGCAAGGTGGCAGGGACGGTGCCGGTGAAGCTGCGCTCGATACCCTTCCCCCAGATTGAGAGGAACTTTGATGGCAACGCAGCCCGATCCAAGCCCCGACACGATCAATCCCGGTGCACCAACCGAAATTCCGCCGGGAACACAGCCCGACGAAGCGCCGATGGAAGAGCCACCCGGCTTCGATCCGCCACAACCGGACACGGACGATCCGGGACAGCATCCGCTGGAAACTCCGCCTCCGCCGGATTGATCTTGCCCATGTTCGACCACGGTATTATCGGCGCGCCATGAACGAAGAAACCAAGCCCCAGACCCCGCCCGACCATCTCTGCGTCAATCCGAAAAGCAAACATTTCGACGTTGAAGTGCTGAAGCGTGGTGTCGGCATCCGCTTCAAAGGCAAGCAGCGCACCGACATTGAAGAGTACTGCATTTCGGAAGGTTGGGTCCGCGTCCAGGCCGGTAAGACCGTCGACCGGAAAGGAAATCCGCTTACTTTGAAGTTAAGCGGCCCTGTCGAGGCGTGGTACGAGGATCTTGGCGACGATCCCCCGGTAGCTAAGGCTGGCTAATCAGTCCGCATAATCTGCGAATGCGTTGAGGAAGCGGCGCGAAGTTTTTTTCCGTGCCGGAGCCTGCGCGATTTGAGATTGCGATCGCGGCTTCCCGTCGCCGTAAATGAACCCCTCGACCGGCCAGGCTGTGGTACCGACTTTGCCCAGAGGGTCATACCAGACCTGTACTTCGCTCCAGTCGTTCGCGCTCGATACGTCGATTGCCAGCACGTCT
>CATMNW010000108.1 GCA_950071875.1 uncultured Erythrobacteraceae bacterium
TCATCATAAGCAATGAAATAATAGAAAAAGCAAGGTTATCTGTTGAAAGAATGATTGCAATTGGCAGATAAAATAAGTGGCTCAAATCAGAATAAATAAAAATTTTATAAATTTAATTCGTTTTAAATTTAATATAAACTATTTTTAAAAATTCAAATTTTGGATGCATCAACGTCTCGCAAGGATCCCTCGCCCCCGCCGCCCGCGATCACGAGAACAATCTCCTGCTCGGGATCGAGACCGAGCCTTTCGCGGGCTACGTTCCTGTCCAACGATTGCGAACAATCGATACCGACGCCGCTGGCATAGTGGGTCTTCTGCCGCAGCTTCGCCGGGCGGTCCGATTGTTCCAGGCATTCCGCAAAAGGCGCCAGCAAACCCACTGCGCTTTCATAAGCTGCTATATGGCCTGCATCCGACCTTTCGCCATGCTGGAGCACGGCGACATGCGGAACAGAGCACAGGCGCGCCAATTGCCCCAGTTCAGCCGAAACATCCGTCACGAACAATGCAGGCTTCGCTTCGGCGAACCATTGCGCAACCGTAGCGAATGCAGTGGTGATGGATGGCCAGCCAAGCGGCGCGCAATGCACCGTTTCCGGCATCGGCAGCGATGCCATTGCGGGTGCTTCATCACCACCGGGTTCGAACAACGACGGAATCGTCAAAACTTCGATCCGTTCGTCGAGTTCGGGGAAGATGTCCGATCGCGCGCAGAACAGGGTGACATCGCGCCGCCCTGCCAGTTCATTGGCGATAGATGCCGCTCGTTCGGCGTGACCGCGTCCCTGGTGATGGACGAAATATCCGATGGGGCCGTCCTTGCTCATGCCGGGATCCTTCCTGCTTCGCGCGTTCGCACCGTGCGGGCGCGATGGTGGGCCAGAATGCCTTCCAGCGCTCCCGATGCGTTCCCCCGACGGGCACGATAAACATTCGGGCGCTGGGCGAGCGAAGCCACTTCCCTTGCGTGATTGGCGACCAGTATCGCGTTCTCGCAATCGGTCAGCATGTCGATATCGTTGCCGCTATCCCCGGCCGCGAAAACATGCGTGGAAGGCAGGCCGAAACGGTTTGCGATATAGCGCATGGCGGCGGCTTTCCCCGCATTGGGCGGCAATATGTCCAGCAGCCGGTCGTGGCTGAACACCACCCTTGCCGCCGTTCCCGCATCGCGCAGCTGGCGCACGATCCCGGTGACGCAACCGGCAGTCTGCACGAAGTAACTACGCTTGTGCCGACGCTGTTCGTAGGACGGCTGGCTGACGAGATCGGGGTGCCCGGCAAGGATGCTGTCAATCAGGGGTGCATCCCAACCTTCGTCAAGACTGCGCGAAAATTCCTCGTCAGCCGCCAATTCGCCGTTTTGGTTCAGGTAAATCTCGGTTCCCACCGATGTAATCCAGGCAAGGGGCACCGGCAGGCCCCAGTCGCGCACCAGACGGCGCGCTTCGACGATCGATCGACCGGTCGCGAGAACGAAACCGAAATCGCTTTGGCGCTGCAGGAACCGGCCGAAACGCTGGATGCCCTGCGCACATCCGGTAAGCGTATTGTCGAGATCGCTGACGAGGATCTGCGACGGGCGCCTTACGGGCTCGGCTTTGGACAGGCATTCGGCTGCGAGTGCCACGAAACCGGCAGCATATTTATCCCAGTTCATTCCAACGCTGTTGTCCTGCGCATTGCGCGAACAGCGGTTCCAGAACCGCCCGTCGGTCACCAGCCGTTCGATCGCCGTGGCGATTTCTGCAGTGTCGCCGGGGTCGACGAGAAGTCCGTGTTCCAGTTCGCCGACGATATCCTGTGGCCCGCCCACCTTGGTCGCGACGACCGGGAGGCCGTGCGCGGCGGCCTCCACCAGTGTCAGGCCGTAAGGTTCCATCAGCGCCGGGTTCACGAATACTCCGCGGGTCCGGGCCGCAAGTTCGTAAAGCGCCTGCACCTGCGCTCGCGTATGGGATTTGGGATAGGCAACGCTGCCGTACAGATCGTGTCGGTCGATCCGTTCGACCAGCTCGCGCTGGACCTGCTGCTGTTCCGCATTTCCGGAATGAAGACCCTCGCGCAGTCCGGCCAGTATCACCAGATTGGCTCGATCCCGCAGGGCTGCCGATCCGGCGAATGCATCGACCAGTGCGATGAGGTTCTTCTTGTGGACCGGACGGGCGATGGCGAGGATGATTGGCTTGGTCGGATCGCGCAGGAACGGTGCGATCAGGTCGGTGGCCGCAGATAGGGACGTTGCGCCCCGCCCGCGGTCGATACCCGGCACCAGGCGGTTGATCTTGCCCACGCGCGCAGATGGATAGGCTGCCAACTGCCGCTCGCATTCGTCGCGGGACGATCCGACCACGGCCCGCGCCTGCGCGATGGCGCGATCTTCCTCGGCTATCCGGGCTTCGATCGCGTCCGAACGGTCGGCCATCGCGGCGCGTTTGTCGACGCCCAGCGAATGGGCCGTGTAGACGAAAGGGATACCCAGCGCTTTTTCGACCGCAATCGCCACATCGGCAGCGTCGGCGAAATGGGCGTGGATCAAGTCCGGCAAGGTCTCGCGGGACTTGAACTCCGCGATCAGGGCATCGGTAAATGCCTCGCGGTCCTCCCGCAACGCATCCTTGGTCAGGTATCGGCTGTTGCCGCTGTCCACTCGCGTGACGCGGAGCTTGGGGTTGATCCACTCTTCCGCCTGCGCATGGACCGAACCGAGGTCCGGATCGTCGAACCGCCGCGTCACGATTTCGGCGAACCGGACATCGTCGCGCCGGGAAAGCGCTTCCATCTCGCCCAGGATATAGGTGATGTGGCCGCCCGTATCCTCGGTTAGGCCGTAACGGACCGGTTCGGCCTTGAGGCAGCCGCCAAGCGCCAGCGAAACGATGTGCAACAGGTGTCCCCTTGGTGGTTCACACTGTCGAATGATGCAAAGCGCAAGGCGGCGCCCTTACCAACCAATGTTGGTCGCGGTGCTATTGTGGCAGGAGCGGTGAAAGCCAGGGTATGTCGGCCAGCGCAACGGGCCGAAACACAGGCTTGCGATCAATTGCCGATCGGTGCCGTGTTCCGACCCTGTTCCGGAACACATATCCCAGCTCCGGCGCGATACTGTCGCGTGCCCCTACCCCTTGAAGCCCTTGGCGCGGAAGATCTCCTGCCCGCGCCGGAAAACGACCAGTTTTTCGAGCGTTACGGGGTGGAAGAAGGCTTCGACCGACTGGCCCTGCTTGGTGTGAGCGTAGACTTCGTAGCAGTCGCCCTGCACCTGCATTTTCAGCAGTTTCCACTCTTCCAGCCAGACCTGCTTCTTCAGCTTGGAGATTTTCTGCCATTTCTCCTGCGGCCCGGCATTGCATTTGACATCGCCATCGGCACTGGCCGGCGATCCCATGCCCACGCACAAGACTGCGGCGGCAAGAAGGGGCCATGATTTCAATGTGGTGCGCATGGACGTGTCTGCTCCTTTACTGGATTACTTCGCCGGACCGCGATCAGTCGCAATAGCCAGACCGCGAATAGCGGGGCGAGATGAACGAGTGCTGGCAGCCAGTCCCAGCCGATCAGCAACCAATGGCCGATGGCGAGGATAAAGGCCGGATAAACCAGGCGTTGCAGCCGTTTCCACCGAGAGCCGAGCGATCGCATAGCGCGATCCGTACTGATCGCAGCGGGTACGAGAAGCGCCGCGAATGCGAGCCATCCGGTCCAGATCGCCGGAATGGCCATTTCTTCCACCATCGCGGAAATCAGCCGCATATCGAGGACATAGAAAACGAGATGGAGCAGAGCATAAAGAAATGCTGCCACGCCGAGATTGCGGCGGATCGACAGCCAGCCGCGCAGCAATCGGTTGGAACCGAAAGTGTCGATCAGCGGGCCGGGCAACAGCGCTGCGATCATCAGGCGTAGCGACCATTCGCCGGTGGGGTGATAAAGCTCCAACGCCAGCGCCTCGCCGCTCAGGTAGCGTTCCACCATGAGCATGGCAGGAAAGGCCAGCAGCAGCCACAGGACGGCGCGCGGCCAGTGCATCAGGGTTTCGCCCAACGCCGCAGCAGGTTGTGGTAGACATGGATCAGGCGGTTGATCTCCGGATCGTCCTTCGCCCGTTCCGGCGTCAGAGCACGGATCGACTGGTCGAGATCGTAGAGTAACGCACGTGCAGACGTGTCTGCCACGGCGCTCTGTATCCAGGAGATTGCGCAGATTCGCTGACCCCGCGTTACGGGAGCGACCTGGTGCAAGCTCGACGAGGGATACAGCACCATATCGCCGGCAGCCAGCTTGATCGCCTGCGCCCCGAACTGCTCCTCGATGATAAGTTCTCCACCATCGTAGCTATCGGCCTCCGACAGGAAGAGCGTTGCCGAGATATCGCTGCGAATGGTCAGGTCCGCCTCCGGAAGCCGCATGAGAGCTGCATCCGAATGGGTGCCGTAATGTCCGCCGTTCTGATAGAGATTGAACACCGGAGGCCAGATTTTCTCGGCCAGCGAGGCGGACACGAATTCCGGGTGATTGCCCAGCTTCCGCAGGATGGAATTGCCCAGCTCCTGCGCCAGTCCATCCGACCTGCCAAGCTGCAGATTCTGCTTTACCGATATCGACCGCGTTCCTGCAGTGCCGGCACCATCCTGCCAGTCCGCTGCGGCAAGACGGTCGCGAAAACTGGCGACTTCATCCTTGTCGAGGACGTTTTCGAGGATAATCAGCATGGCAGGACTTCATCGGTTGGCTTGAGGGTGCAGGGGATGCAGGCACCCGGCCCGCACCCCCTGCATCATGTCAGAACTTGCCGGTCAGCGTAACCGTCGCCCGGCGTTCGTCACCCTTGTACAGGAAATGTCCCGAACGATAGCCGGCGAGGTAATAGTCCTCGTTGCTGACGTTGGTGACATTTACGCGTGCGCCGAAGTTCTGGTTGAAATCGACACTCGCGAAGGCATCGAACGTCCAGTAGCTTGGAACGCGATAGGCATAGACGCCCAGCGTGTCGTCGAAGCTCGCCGCATCGTCGGGCTGGCCGGTAAACATCGCGCTCTTATAGGTAGCCGTGCCGCCAAACGCGATCGCATCGGTCAGCTGATAGCGTAGCTGGCCGCTGAACTGGGTGTTCGCGAAATTGGCGAGACGGCGCCCGATCTTGGTCGGATCGTTGGACTCGGTGATCTCGGATTCCATCACCGTCAGCGCCGCCTGGGCGAGAAGCTGCGGCGTTACGTTGCCGACAAGGCCGAATTCCAATCCGCGGACGCGGTTTTCGCCGGTGTTGAGCGAGCCGCCCGCGCTGTAGCCATCGCCTGCAGATTCGAAAACGTCACCCTTGGTGATCTGAAACGCAGCTGCCGTCAGCATGAACCGATCGTTGAAGAGATCAGCCTTGATGCCGGCTTCGAAGCTTTCGCTGCTTTCCGGGCTTCCGTCGCCGATACCCGTTCCGTCATCGACACAGATACCGCCATAGCCGCAGTTGCCGCCAAGGTCGGATTCCCCGCCGTTGATGTTCTTCGCGGTTCCGTAGTTGAAGTAGAGGTAGACTTCTTCCATCGGCTTCACGCCGATACCGGCATGGCCATTCCACAAGGTATCGGAATACCGGTAGTTGGTCACCGTTCCGCGGCTGTCCACCGTGTTCTGGTAGGTGAAGGCATCCATACGGATACCGCCATGCACCGAAAGCCACTGGTTCAGGTCGATTGTGTCCATTGCATAGACCGACAGCGTCTTGACCTGCCAGTCGCTGTCGATCGAACCGAAGGCGACATCGCGCTGCAGCAGATCGTGGATTTCATTTTCCCCGAACAGGACGTTACGATTTTCGTCCGTGATGCAGAATGCGGGACGTGGACCGCCCCTGCCGGACGCGACGCAATTGGGCGTACCGTTTTCGGTCAGGTCGTAGGTGCCGTTGGCAACCTGGAGGTTCGAATATTCGGTCCCCACGATCAGGTTATGCTGAAGGCCGCCGGTCGCGAATTCGCCGATCAGGTTGAACTGGTTGACCAAGTAATCCACGTCCTGGTTACCCTGGTGCGTGCTCAGCGTGACAGGGTCGAACGTGTCGGTCGCGGGATCGTAGCCGCCGCCGCGCAGACCGGTCAGGACATAGCCGTTCGATGTCTTGCCGTAACGGGTCGAGTTGACGATCTTGAAGCCGTCGAAAGGCGTTATGTAGATCCGGCCCGTGAAGGTATCGACGTCCGATTCCAGAAAGTCGCTGTCCTGTGTGTAGTTGGGCACATCGTCCCACGGTTCGTAGATCGTGACATCATCGGGACCCGTGCCCGTCGGACGCGGTACATAGCCACCAAGGTCCGGCACATCATTTGCAGTCAGGTGATAATAGTCGAGGACGACTTCGATCACATCGCTCGGCTTGAAGGCTGCCGAGACTGCTGCACCGAAGCGCTCGCGATCCGAGAAGTTCCGGTTGGGTACTTCCTCGTAACCGTAAAGCAGGTTCGCACGCACCGCGAGCGTGTCGGTCAGCGGGACGTTCGCATCGAGCGTGACGCGATAATAGTCGTCGGTACCGATGCCCGCGTCCACCCGCGTGAACTGGTAATCGGTGCTGGCCTTCTTGGTGATCGAATTGACCGCGCCGCCGGTCGATCCACGTCCCGCGAAGCTGGAGCTCGGACCCTTGGTGATTTCGATCTGGTCGACCGCAAAGGTTTCGCGTGTGGTCATCCCGGGATCGCGCAAGCCATCGACGAATACGTCGCTGCGTGCTTCGTGACCGCGAATGATGTAGCGATCACCGAAGGCATTGCCGTTTTCGCCGGTTCCGACGGTAACGCCCGGAACATTGTCGAGCACATCGCGCAGGTCGGTCGCGCCCTGTTCTTCAAGCTGCTGCTCGGTCAGGACCTGGATCGTCTGCGGGGTTTCCGAAAGCGGTTTGATACGACGAACATCGCCCGAAGTGCGCGCCTTGTAAGGAACGCCCGGCTGCGCATTCGGATTCACATCTGCCGTTTCGTCCTCAATGGTCAGCGTATCCAGAACGACTTCGTCGTCCTGGGCCGCGTCCTGCGCCTGGACCCCGGTCGCCATCAGCGAAGCCGTTAGGCCGATAGCCGCTGCTGCAGTGCCCCGTCCGGCAGTGCGCAGGCTGATCGGGCGGATGACCCCCTTTGAGTGATCCCTCATTGAAAAACCTTTCTTTTCATCGTGTTCGTAGAGAGTAGTCGATAGGCAACGAAATCGTGACGCTGTCCTTGATCATCGATTTCGGAAATTTCGGCAGCGGCGCGACGCGTTGCATGAGGTCGAGCGTCGCTTGGTCGAGCAGCGCGTGCCCGCTCGATTTCCGGATCGAGGAACTGCTGATCGAACCGTTGGAATGGACCGTGAAACGCACGGTCACCACACCCTGCTGGCGGGCTTTCTTCGCTTCAGTGGGGTAGCGTTTCTTGCGGTTGAGATGGGCCGACAGAAGCGAATAGTAATCGGCTTCCTCGCGCTTCGCTTTCGGATCGTCGCCTGCAACTGCAGCGGTTCCCGTTCCCGCATTCGTACTGGGCTCTGCTGGCGTTGTGCGAACGGCGGACGCGGGCTCAACCGGACGCTGGACCGCGGCGGGCGCACGCTGTGCCGGCAGAGGCGGGCGTGGAGGGGGAACACTTACGAACTCGCGCGGAAGCGGGGTGCGCACATGCGGC
>CATMNW010000109.1 GCA_950071875.1 uncultured Erythrobacteraceae bacterium
GCCGGGCGCTAATCGGCAAGCAGCTTGAGGAGGAGGTCGAAGTGACCGTTCCTTCAGGCGACAAGTTCTACCTGATCGACAAGATCGAATTCATTTAAGGCGTTTTTCCATCGCCCAGTTATGGATCGGCACATCCCGACCATCATGGGCGATGGTAAATTCCCGTTTTGCCGTGACCGTGTAGCCGGCCCGTTCAAACACGGGCCGGGCCAGTTCGCTCGCCTCGGTGTAGAGCCTCTGCACACCATGAGCGGTCGAGTAGGTCTCTGCACGTGCCAATAGCTGCGCGGCCAATCCTCGACGTGTGTGTGCGGGATCGTTGTACAATTGATCCAAATGGCCGTCTGGTTCGATCAGCACAAAGGCGACTGGGCGATCGTCTGCATCAGCAGCAACGAAGATCGCGTGGCCTTGCGCAACACGTTCCAACACACGTGAAGGCCCGGAATGGTGCGCATTCCACGCAGCCACCTGTTCCTCCGAGTAGGCCCGAGGACCGATCTCCGCGATTGCAGAGGCGATTATCCCATCAAGGTAACTCGCATCTTCATTGCGAAAAGGCCTTATCGAATAGGCCACCCGAAATTCAGCTGCCGGGGTCGAGCATCTTGTGCAGGTGCACGATCACATACTTCATTTCGGCATCGTCTACCGTCCGCTGGGCATTCGCGCGCCAAGCATCGACGGCGCTTTCGTATGTGCTGAAAACACCGGCAACATGGATACTTTCCGGATCGGAGAAGTGTACTTCGCGCGGATCGGTAACGCGGCCGCCCATGACCAGATACAGGGACTGCTTGCTTTCGGTTTCTTCCATGTGAACTGCTTTCTCGATGGGGAGGGAGGATTGCCAGCGCACATAGCGAAAGCGGCGCGACAGGCAACCCTGTCGCGCCGCTCAGGCATGCTATCGATGTCGCAGTACTTAGTGCGCGATGCGCGTACGCAGCGAACGATAGGCCCGGCTGCCCTTGCGCGAAGCCTTCCTGCCCGAAGAACGCAGGGCGTCGCCCGCGACATCCATCTTGTACGAGGCATCGCGGCGGAGACCGCGCGCGGCAGTTGCCGCACTGTCGCCGAAGTCCTCGAAACGGTCGCCTGCATATTGCGCGCCATCGACTACGCCATCGATCATCCGCGCGCCATAAGCGAGTGCGGCATCCGCAGCCAATCCTGCAAGAACGCCGCCACGACGACCGATATTGCGACCGCGACGGGTCATTGCCCCGATCGCCAGACCTGCGAGCACTACCCCGCCCACGACTGCGAACGGGTGCTTCTTGGTAAATTCGACCGCGCTATCAGCAGCGTCACGTGCTTGGTCAGCGAGGGTGCGTTCTTCGTTACGCTGTTCGCCGGCTTCGATCCGCGCGCGGAGCTGTTCCCGCTTCTCGGAATCGGTCAGCTTGCTGTCGGCACTGATTGGGGTGACATTGTTTTCGGCTTGTTCTGCCATGGTGTATCTCCGGAATTTGCGTTCGCAAAACCAACGTATCTGCGACCGTTATCGTTCCGGACCCTGATCACCGTCGTCCTCTTTGTAGTCAGGTTCCAAGCCCAACATCTCGAGAAGCGGGTTGCGTGAGATCCAGACGACGATGGCTGCGACCAGCGCAGCGATCGTGCCTTTATTCTCGTCGGCTACATCGATAGCTTCGTCGTAGAGATCGGTCGCGCCTTCACGCACGCGATCGATAATGCGTTCTGCAAACCCTTTGCGCGCAATATCGGATCTAAGATGCTCGACATCGGCTTCGACAAGGGCGCGTGCGGAATCCCGCAAATACTTGTCCTCGAGCATCCGGGAACGCCGGTCAGTCATCGCCGCTCTCCTCGAAAGCGCCGCGGATATCGTTCAGCTTGGCTTGGAGCGCTCGCAGCATGAGGACCCCGATCACCACCAGGGAGATCGTCACGACTGCCGTCGCGCCCCAAGGCCCAATCGCAGGAATGAGCGCAAGCACCAACCCCACCGTCGCCGCTATCAGGGCGAGATGTAACACGCCAAAAGCGCCAAGGCCGAAGGCGATGGCGTACTTAATCCTGTTGCCGATGAAACCCGCACGGCTTTTCTGGAAACGTAGCTCCGCCTCGGCGTAAGTCTTTCCGTCGTCTATAAGAGCAAACAGATTATCGGTCAGCGAAAACTGCTTCTCGTGCGCATCTTCCTGCGCAACGGCATCGTGCTCATCAGGCAAATCGAGAGGGCCGCCGTATTCGTCGACCCTCTCGTCAAGATTGTCCGGCATTCAGATCCCCCTGCCGGTTCGCTTAGCGCGAACCGCGAAACAGACGCGAAAGCATGAAGCCTACGACTGCTGCAATACCGATTGCCTTGCCCGGGCTCTTCCGAACGAATTCACGACCATCTTCAACCAGATCGTCAACGCTCTTTTCGTCGAGCTTCGTCGCGTAGCCGTCCAGCGATTTCGACGCGCTGCGAGCGTAGTCACCGTATTTCGCGCCAAGCTTTTCATCGACCTGGTGTGCATTGTCATTGACCATCTTGCTCAGCGACCGCAGGCCTTCGCCCGCTTTGACCTTGCCTTCATCGGCAAGTTCGCGACCCTTTACCTTTGCATCAGCGCCATAAGCCTTGGCTTCGCTGACCCAATCGTCACCCTTGCCCTTGGCCTGATCACGATAAGTGGCAGCACGATCACGACCTTCGGCCTTGAGCGCAGCCGCACCCGCTTTGGCTTCTTCAAGCGCGGCATTGAAGCGCGATTTGGCTTCGGCGCGATTATCGGTGTGATCGGGGGTTGGTGCGGTATTGGTCACGGGTACGGCCTCCTTGGCTGCCGCCGTCTTAGCCACGGTCTTTTGCGGCTTCTTGGCGGTCTTGGCTGTTTTCGTTGCGGTTTTCTTCGGAGCGGCGGTTTTTCGCTTCTTCGGCGATCCGCCAGCAGTGCTTTCTGCCATCTTGTCGATCCTTGCCCTCAATTCGTGTTCGTACGGCGAATCTCGCCTTCGATGTTGCAACGCAACTTGCGCGGCTATGTTCCGGGGAATAGAGCCTTGCGGAAATCCCCATCTGGGGGTGTTTTAGTCTATTATAACACCTGAAGCTCGGAGCGTAAGCCCTTATGACCGCGATCATCGACATCCATGCACGTGAAATCCTCGATTCCCGGGGCAATCCGACTGTAGAAGTCGATGTTCTTCTAGATGACGGCAGTTTCGGTCGCGCGGCAGTGCCGAGCGGTGCTTCGTCCGGCGCTCACGAAGCTGTCGAACTGCGCGACGGCGACAAGGCCCGCTACCTTGGCAAAGGTGTTATCAAAGCGGTCGACAGTGTGAACGGAGAACTTCGCGACATGCTTGTCGGAGCCTTCGACGCCGAGGACCAGAGGGATATCGATTTGTCGATGATCGCTCTCGACGGCACGCCCAACAAGGGACGCATCGGTGCGAACGCTGTCCTCGGTACCAGCATGGCGGTTGCAAAGGCAGCGGCAAATGCACGCGGTCTGCCACTTTACAGTTATATCGGCGGCGTTTCCGCCCATGTGTTGCCGGTGCCGATGATGAACATCATCAATGGCGGCGAACACGCTGACAACCCTATCGACATCCAGGAATTCATGGTCATGCCGATTGGCGCGGACAGCCTTGCAGAGGCGGTGCGCTGGGGCGCCGAGATATTCCATACCCTGAAGAAAAAGCTGCATGAGAAAGGCCTGGCAACCTCGGTCGGTGACGAAGGCGGTTTTGCGCCAGACCTCGCCAGCACTCGTGATGCCCTCGATTTCATCATGGCGTCGATCGAACAGGCCGGCTTCACGCCGGGCGAGGACATCGCGCTGGCGCTGGATTGCGCGTCGACGGAATTCTTCAAGGACGGAAAGTACGAAATATCCGGTGAGAAGCTGTCGCTGGACGGTCACGAGATGGCCGAATATCTCGACAAATTGTGCCGGGACTATCCGATCCGTTCGATTGAAGACGGCATGGCCGAAGATGATTTCGAAGGCTGGAAAGCGCTTACCGATCGTATTGGCAACACCGTACAGCTGGTAGGAGACGACCTGTTCGTCACAAACCCCCAACGCCTTCGCGAAGGTATCGATCAGGGGCTGGCCAATTCGCTGCTGGTGAAGGTCAACCAGATCGGCACGCTGACGGAAACGCTCGATGCTGTCAGCATTGCCAATCGCGCAGGATATACTGCCGTAATGTCCCATCGCTCGGGTGAAACCGAAGATGCGACGATTGCCGATCTTGCGGTCGCGACGAACTGTGGTCAGATCAAGACCGGTTCGCTTGCGCGTTCCGACAGGCTTGCAAAATACAACCAGCTCATTCGCATCGAAGAAGAACTGGGCGACAGTGCATTCTATGCCGGGCGAGCCTGTTTCGGTCGGCTCAGCAGCTAAGATCTAGCTTTCCGGCTGGTTCTTCGGATGGAACCAGTACTGCCATACCCCCCACGCGTTGATGAGCAGCAGCACGCCGTTCATCGCGGCGAGTGGCATGGCGTCCTCGGTATAGCCGATCCAGATCCACATGGCCGAAACGATGCAGAAGAGGACGAACCCCCACGCCGTGGCGCGGCGCCCCATATCGAATGCAATCATCGATGCCGCCAAGACCGTTCCGATCGAGGCGGCCCATTCCCACGGTCCATTCATGTTGTCGTCTCCTGCATGATTGCCACGACGCGTCGTGCACGCTAGCGTTCCGAAATTGCTCTTTGTGGGAGAGGGGCTTGGAACGGTTTCCGGTACATCCGGATGAAGTTACTGCGGCGTGGCTAGGCGATGTGCTTGGCGCGAAGGTAACCAGCGTGCGCTGGGAACCGATCGGAACAGGGCAGGTCGGCGACAGCGTTCGGTTCCACCTCGAAGGCATGGGGGCTCCAGAAACGCTGGCCGGAAAATTCCCTGCTGCGGACGAAACTAGTCGCGGCACTGCGGCGATGTTCGGGCTCTATCGCAAGGAAGTGGAATTCTATCGGCAGGCTGCGCCCTTGCTCGATGTCCGAGCGCCCAGCATCCACTTCGCCGAAGTCGATGAAGCGGGGGAGGGGTTCTTCCTTCTGTTCGAGGACGTCGGGCCAGCGCGGCAGGGCGACCAGATCCGTGGTTGCGCGATAGAGGATGCACGCGCCGCGATGCGGCAAGCCGCAGCCATCCACGGGCCTAGCTGGGGCAAGACAGAATTGCTTGAAGCAGAATGGATCGCGCCGCCGCAGGATCTGCGCGACAGGCTGGCTTCCATGTATCCCCAGGCGCAAGCAATTTTCCGCGATCGTTATGCCGCCACCCTAGAGCCTGAGTACATGACCATCTGCGATGAACTGGCAGAGCTCAGCGCCCTGTGGTTCGGGCGCGAGGATCCGCCCCAATGCCTTGTTCACGGAGATTTCCGCCTCGATAACATGCTTTTCGATATCAAGGATGGTGCAGAACCGATTGCAGTCCTCGATTGGCAGACAGTCGCGACCGGCAAGCCCATGACCGACGTGGGCTATTTCCTCGGTTGCGGTGTGGGTGAAGCGATCTGGCGAGACCACGAGACCGAACTGCTCGATTTATGGCGTAGAGAGATGAAGGCGCGCGATGTGTGCCTCACACACGAGGAAGTCGAGCGGGATTACCGTCTCGGTATTCTTCATGGCGTCAGTACAGCCGTTTTCAGCGCAGCTTTTGTCGAACGGACGGATCGGGGGGATGCCAACTTCCTGTCGATGGCCCGGGGTGCCTGTTCTCTGGCGCGGCACCGTAACAGTATTTCAGCCCTCAAAAAGGTTTTGTAACATGGTCTTGAGCCGCGGCGACGATTATCCACTCCACCAGACACCGGAGCCGGTCGCATATGCCGGTACTGACAGGAATTTTTACGACCGCTACTTCTTCAATGGATATGCCCCGGACGGCAGCGGCTTCTTTGCTGTTGCGTTGGGCATCTACCCGCATCTCGACGTCATCGACGCGCACTTCAATGTAGTGCGCGACGGAATCCAGCACTGCATACATGCAAGCGCCGAGCTCGGAATGGAACGAATGGCTATGGCTGCCGGGCCGATCTCGGTCGAAATCATCGAAGCGCTGAATATCCTCCGGATCCGGCTTGAACCGTTCGAGGGCATGGCAGCCGACATTACCTTCACAGGTCGCGCTTTCCCGATCGAAGAACCGCGTTTCACCCATCGGATCGGTCCCCGAGCATTCATGGACTATACACGCCTGACCCAGAATGGCGGTTATAGCGGCTGGATCGAAGTCGACGGTGACAGGCGCGATCTCGCTGCGGGTACGTTAGGAACCCGGGATCGAAGCTGGGGCGTAAGGCCGATCGGGGCACGCGATCCTCAGCCGACACCGGGCGCGCCAGCGCCGGGATTTTTCTGGCAATGGACGCCGATCAACCTGCCGACCGGCAGCTTGTTCTTCCATGTCAACAATGACGAGCACGGAAGGCCCTGGAACACGCGGGCTGCATGGGCAAGAGAAGGCGCTTCGGCAGAGGAAATCGCCGAAGGCCATGGGAGCATGCGTACCCGGCTCGAACCCGGGACGCGCTGGCCTTCGGGCGGTACGCTGTCGCTGGCCTTACCCGGCGCTCCGGAGCAAATCACTTTCGAACCGCTAGGCCGGTTCCAGATGCGCGGGCTTGGCTACACTCACCCTGAATGGGGGCACGGCATGTATCATGGGCCGATGCGCGTAGAACGCGAGGATATCTCTCTGGACGAGGTAGATCCGCTAAGCCCTGAGAACCTGCATGTTCAGTTGCCGGTACGCGTCACCACCGGAAACGGTGCTGAGGGGATTGGCGTTTTCGAACAACTGATTATCGGCCCGTTCGCCCCCTTGGGCCTCGAAGAACTCCTCGACGGTTCGGCTTAGACCGCGAAACGTTCCTGCAGCTTCAACAGGGCCAAAGCTGCCCTGGCGGCTTCGCCACCTTTGTTCTTCCGCTCCGGATCTGCGCGTTCCAGCGCCTGTTCTTCATTTTCGACGGTGATGATGCCGTTGCCGATCGCCATTCCGTCCATGGTCAGGGCCATGATCCCGCGCGCGCTTTCGCCTGCCACGATTTCGAAATGGTATGTTTCCCCGCGGATAACCACACCGATGCCGACATATCCATCGAACTGGCCGCTCTCGGATGCCAATGCGATGGCGCCCGGTACTTCAAGCGCACCGGGAACGGTGAGGACTTCCACTTCGTGCCCTTCGGCCGAAAGAGCGGCACGCGCACCTTCGACAAGCATGTCATTGAGATGGTCGTAGAAACGGGCTTCGACGATAAGGAAACGGGCCATCAGGTCACTCCGGAATGGGTTTGTGGTCGACGATGTTGAGGCCATAGCCTTCGATCGCGACAACATTTGGCTGAGAATTGCTAAGCAGGATCATGTCCTCGATACCCAGATCGGCCAGGATCTGCGATCCGATGCCGACGTTCCGCTGCGCATCGCTCTCGCTGTATCCACGGTTTCCTGCCGGAGATCGGAAGAGCGTCGTGTAGGGAAAGAGTGTAGATCTCGGTGGTCGCCGTATCATTAAAAAAA
>CATMNW010000110.1 GCA_950071875.1 uncultured Erythrobacteraceae bacterium
CGCCAAGACTCCCGACGCCCCCGACAGCACCAAGGGCATCTCGCTCTTCATCGTGCCCAAATTCGTGCTCGACGACGACGGCAACCCGGGCGAGCGCAACACGGTGATGTGCGGCTCGATCGAGGAGAAGATGGGAATCCACGGCAACTCGACCTGCGTCATGAACTATGACGGCGCGACAGGTTACCTTGTCGGCGAGGAGAACAAGGGTCTCGCCGCGATGTTCATCATGATGAACGCTGCGCGCCTCGGGGTCGGCATCCAGGGCCTCAGCCAGGCCGAAGTGTCGTACCAGAACGCGGTCGATTATGCCGGCGATCGGCGCCAGGGCCGCGCTCTGACTGGCCCGGCCGAACCCAGCGAGCCCGCCGACACGCTGTTCGTCCATCCTGACGTGCGTCGCATGCTGATGGACGGCAAGGCGTTTACCGAGGGCTTCCGCGCGCTGTGCTTGTGGGGTGCCCTGCAGGTCGACCTGTCGCATGCCGCCGCGAGCGAGGAAGAACGCCAGATGGCCGACGACCTCATCAGCCTACTGACCCCGGTGATCAAGGGCTACGGCACCGACAAGGGTTACGAGATCGCGACCAACATGCAGCAGGTCTATGGCGGCCACGGCTACATCGAGGAATGGGGCATGAGCCAGTACGTCCGTGATGCCCGTATCGCCCAGATCTACGAAGGAACCAATGGTGTGCAGGCAATGGACCTGTGCGGCCGCAAGCTTGCCAGCAAGGGCGGCGCGGCAATCCAGGCATTCTTCAAGGCCGTCGGCGAAGACATCGCAGTAGCGAAGGAAGACGAACACCTCGGCGCGATGGCTGAGCAGCTTGAAAAGGCGCTCGGCCAGCAACAGGCTGCAACCATGTGGTTCATGCAGAACGCCATGCAGAACCCCAACCATCTGGGTGCTGGCGCACACCACTACATGCACATCATGGGTATCGTGACACTGGGCTGGATGTGGCTGCGCATGGCCAAGGTTGCACAGACCGCCTTGGCCAGTGGCAGTGATGACAAGGCCTTCTATGAGGCTAAGCTGGCCACTGCGCGCTACTATATGGATCGGTATCTGCCCGATGCTGGCGCACTTCGCCGCAAGCTGGAAGCAGGCAGCGAAAGCATGATGGCGCTGGGCGAAGAAGCCTTCGCAACCGCGGCCTGACGCTTCGCAAATATCTCTGAGTAGGGAAGGCCCGGGCTTCGGCTCGGGCCTTTTCGTATCAGGCAAGCACCTCTTCAAACAGACCGAGCATCGCGGCCCAGCTTTGTCGATCGGCGCTGGCATTATAAGCTGGGTTCGGCTCACCATCGAGTGTCTGCGGATTGGTGAACCCGTGTTCTACGCCGGCATAGCTGTGAAAATGCCAGTCAGCTTTGACACTGTCCATTTCCTGCCAGAACCCAAGGACCTGCTCTCGTGGTACAAGGGCGTCGGCATCGCCATGGCACACGAGTATGCGGGGCTTGATTTTCATGTCTGCGGGGAGTGCGGTTTCGAGCATCCCGTGGAAGCTGAACACAGCTGCTAGATCCTGCCCGTCACGCGCCATTTCGAGCACCGCCATGCCGCCCAAGCAAAAACCGATTGCAAGCTGCGGAGCTTCGGGCTCGAGCCGGCTCAGCAAATGCAGTGTTGCGCGCAACCTATTGCGCATCGCCGCCGGATCGGAGCGGAGCCTGCGCATTGCGGCAAACGCTTCCTCTGCGTTCGAAGGTGCTTCGGGCCCGTAGAAATCGCCGATAATTACTGCGAACCCGGCTTCGACGAGCTGTGCGGCCTTCGCCTCGACGTTCGGTGTCGAGTTCATGAAGGTCGGATAGACGGCGACTGCCGCACGCGGCTGCATGTCAGGGCGCGCGTGCAGGGCGGTCAGTTCGACCGCCCCGTCGCTATATCCGACCTTCTTGAACTTCATCATTCCGGCAGGAAGTCAGGCACCGAAAGGTAACGCTCGCCAGTATCGTAGTTGAAGCCGAGAACACGACTTCCTTCCGGAAGGTCAGCCAATTTCATTTTGATAGCGGCCAGTGTGGCTCCGCTAGAAATTCCGACAAGCAAGCCTTCCTTCGCAGCACACTGCCGGGCCATTTCCTTGGCATCGGCTGCATCGACCTGGATTGCACCTTCGATGCTTCCGGTATGAAGATTGCCAGGAATGAAACCCGCGCCGATGCCCTGAATGGGGTGGGGGCCGGGCTGGCCACCGCTGATCACGGGGGAGAGCGCAGGCTCGACGCCCCAGGCTTTCATCTGCGGCCAGGTTTTCTTCAGTTCTTCGGCGCAGCCCGTCAGATGGCCACCGGTGCCAACGCCGGTGATCAGAGCATCGATTGGAGTATCCGCAAAGTCGGTCAAAATTTCCTGCGCAGTCGTGCGCGCATGGACTTTCCAGTTGCTTTCATTGTCGAACTGGCTCGGCATCCAGGCACCGTCGGTCTGTTCGACCAGTTCCTGCGCGCGTTCGATCGCGCCCTTCATGCCCTTTTCCTTGGGCGTGAGATCGAAGCTGGCACCATAGGCCAGCATCAGGCGGCGACGCTCCACGCTCATGCTTTCGGGCATGACGAGGATGAGCTTGTAGCCCTTGACCGCGGCGGTCATCGCAAGGCCGATACCCGTATTGCCGCTGGTCGGTTCGATGATCGTGCCACCTTCCTTCAGCTTGCCCGCCTTTTCGGCATCTTCGATCATGGCCAGGCCGATCCGATCCTTGATCGATCCACCGGGATTGGCGCGCTCGTTCTTCACCCACACTTCGTGGTCGGGAAACAAGCGGGCGAGGCGAATATGGTGGGTGTCGCCGATAGTGGCGAGAACGGAATCGGCTTTCATGGCATCTGCTCCTGCAGCTTTTCTTCGGGGGGAGTGTCTAGCAATTCATCAGGCGGGTCAAAGGTCCGCGTCGTACGCAAAACGGGAAAGATGCGCGCCCACAAGGCGACGGTAACGATCGCTCCGATTCCGCCGCTAACAATCGCGAAGACCGGACCGACAAGGAAAGCGAGGCTGCCGGAGAAGAAGTCGCCAAACTCGTTCGAGGCGCTGATGGTGAGCAGGCTGACCGACGACACGCGGCCGCGCTTGTCGTCCGGCGTGTGAAGCTGGATCAGTGACTGGCGAATATACACACTGAACATGTCAGCGGCACCAACGATGAAGAGCATCGCCAGGCTGAGAGGCATGAACGTGGAAAATCCGAAAATCACAGTGGCAAGGCCGAAGAGCGCGACCGCCCACAGCATTTTTGGCCCGACGTTCGTTCGCAGGGGACGGAAACTGAACCACAGCGCTGTAAGTGCCGCACCGACCGCCGGCGCCATGGCCAGTTGTGCAAGACCCGTTTCACCGACCTGAAGGATATCGCGGGCGTAAACCGGGAACAGGGCCGTAGCCCCGGCGAGGAATACCGCAAAGAGATCGAGAGTGATGGCTCCGAGCACCATCTTGTTCCGAACCACATATCGCAGCCCTTCCACCATCGCGTGGATTGGCCGCTGGTTCTGCGGTCGAGCAGGCTGGGGCACTTTGCCGATCAGCGACAGGGCAAGAAGCGATACAGCGAAAAGACCACCTGCAACGAAATACGGCAATGCCGGCAGGATGGCATAGGTATAGCCACCGATCGCTGGACCAACGATCATGCCCACCTGCCAGGCTATGCTGGACAGGGCGATGGCGTTGGGCAGGATAGCCTTGGGAACGAGATTGGGCGCCAGTGCGGACAATGCCGGCCCGTTGAACGCACGAACGATACCGAGAACGATCGCTACTGCGAACAGGGCGGTTAGGGTAAGGCTATCGTTCCAAGTCAGCCATGCCAGAGTTCCGGCACAGCCGAACTGCGCAAGAACGGTTAGGCGAGCGATATTCCGGCGGTCGAAATGATCTGCCGCCCAGCCCGAAAACGGCGTGAGCAAAAACAATGGAATGAACTGCAACAGGCCGATCAAAGCCAATTGGCCCGAAGCTGCCGCCACACCCAGTCCGCCATCCCTCGCGATATTGTAGGTCTGCCAACCGATGATCAGCATCATCGCGTATTGGGCCAGCGTCATCGACAGGCGAGATATGAAATAAGCGCGAAAGTTCGCGATTCGCAGTGGTGAAGTATCCGGTGAAGGCGCAGCGGTTCCGCTCATTGCGGACGCATGACAGGCCCGCCTTCACTTGTGAAGACGAGCCTGCTTTTCGTTCTAGTAGAAGCTGTTGCGGCTTAGCGCAGCTTGCGCAGGCGCGGATTGGGCTGCAGCGTATCGATCAGGGCAAGAAAGTCATCCACGCGGATGATGCGTTCGAACTGAAAGCCGGCGCGGTTATCGCGCGTCCAGATGCAATATGCCTCGATACGCCCGATAACTGGCAGGCGCACGATCACGCGTTCGCCGCGACCAATGCCGTCGGAATTGTCGACCATGAAGCCGTTTGCGGAAATGTTCGCGATATGCAGTCGCACGTCGCCCTTGCCGAAATGCTCGGCAATGACAGGATGGTCGACCGGATGGCGCGCCATGCGCCTCTGGTCGGTTACGCTCAGTTGTGCTCCGGCACTCATCTGCTGGCGATCCCTCAATAGTTAAACAATCGAGACATCCTATGCGCCCAAAAGGCTAGCAATTGGTAAACCCGGCCCGCTGTGAACCTATGCAAAAGCCGGTTTGCCGATGGTTAGCGCCGGATAACCGCATGCTTCTTTTTGCCCAGGCTCAACTTCGCCTCCGCGCCCTCGTCTACGGAGACCAGATAACCCGGGTCCAAAACGGTTTCGCCGTCGAGCTTTACCGCGCCTTCGGCAAGCTTGCGCTTTGCTTCCCCGTTCGACGCAGTGAAGCCGAGCGCTGTCAGAACTGCCCCAATGCGCATGCCCTCGGCGCCAACTTCGACGGAAGGCAGATCCTCCCCCGAGCCACCCCTCGCGAAGGTTTCCTTCGCCGTGTTTTCGGCAAGCCGTGCTGCTTCATCACCCCGAACGAGTTTGGTTACTTCATTGGCAAGAACCGTTTTCGCCTGATTGATTTCGGCGCCCTCAAGCGACTCGAGACGCGCGATCTCGTCCAGCGGCAGGTCGGTGAAGAGTTTTAGGAAACGCCCGACATCGCGATCGTCGACATTGCGCCAATATTGCCAAAAGTCATAATTCGGCAGTTGTTCCTCGTTAAGCCAGACAGCGCCCGATGCGGTCTTGCCCATCTTTCCACCGTCGGCAGTTGTCAGCAACGGGGTGGTCAATCCGTATAGCTCCACCCCATCCATGCGACGGCCCAATTCCATCCCGTTGACGATATTGCCCCATTGGTCGCTACCGCCCATCTGAAGCCGAACACCCATCTCCTGTGACAGATACCGGAAATCGTAACCTTGCAGGATCATGTAGTTGAATTCGAGAAAGGTCATCGGTTGCTCGCGTTCGAGGCGTAGCCGCACGGAATCGAACGCAAGCATCCGGTTCACCGTGAAATGCGTGCCGACCTTCTGCAGCATCTCGATGTATCCGAGTGTCGAAAGCCAATCGTGATTGTTCACCATCACCGCATCGGTAGGACCGTCGCCGAAGGTTAGCAAACGTTCGAACACCTTCCTGATACCAGCGATATTCTCGTCGATCGCAGCATCGCTAAGCATCTTGCGACTCTCGTCTCGGCCGGTCGGATCGCCGATGCGCGTTGTTCCACCACCCATCAGCACGATGGGTTTGTGACCCGTCTGCTGCATACGGCGCAGCATCATGATCTGTACCAGGCTACCGATATGGAGCGAGGGTGCGGTCGCATCGAAGCCGATGTACCCTGGCACGATGGATTGCGCAGCAAGCTGGTCGAGGCCTACGGCATCGGTAGCTTGATGGATGTAGCCCCGCTCATCGAGAAGGCGCAGGAGATCGGAAGAGTAACTGCTCATGATAGTTGGGCCTCTAGCAGCGGTTGATGCACGCCCCAAGTGGCTTGCGCAGGCTTTTTCGCTGCGCAATAGCGTGCCCCATGCGCGATCTGATCTTGCACCCGCACTGCCGACCCGGCCGGATTACCCGCGCCGCGGCCGATATCCGCCCCACTGCGGAAGGTTGCACAGCGCGCTTTCGCTTTGAAGGGGACATTGCAGTCATCAAAATTCCGGAAACGCAGGAGCCAACTCGAACGGATGAACTTTGGAAGTCGACCTGTTTCGAGATTTTCTGGCAGCCGGAAAACGGTTCGAGCTACCGCGAGTTCAACCTTTCACCATCGAAGCGGTGGGCCTGTTACGAATTCGACGATTATAGATCAAACATGCGCGACGCCCCGGCGGAGGTTGCGATCGAATGCAGCCGAGACGCGGCTTCACTCGACCTGACCTGCAATATCTCATCCGAATTGCCGGTTCCGGCAGCCATCGGGCTGAGCGCGATTGGCGAAGTCGAGGACGGTGCACTTCAATATTGGGCGCTCGATTTTGCGCCGGGCAAACCCGATTTCCATTCAGGCGTTTGCCGCAACATTCATCTTGGAGATCGGCTATGATCGAACGGTTCGGTATCGATCGGCTGCTGGCCGAGGACGAGTTGCGCAAGCCGCTCGAAGGAAAGCGCGTCAGTCTCGTGGCTCACCCAGCCTCTGTGACCACCGGGCTAAGGCATTCGCTGGATGCCCTGATCGAGCGGGAGGTGAATATTACCTCCGCTTTCGGTCCGCAGCACGGGCTGAAAGGCGACAAGCAGGACAATATGGTCGAAACGGCGGACGAGATCGACCAGCAGTACGGTATTCCCGTATTCAGCCTTTACGGGGAACTGCGCCGTCCTTCCGGCCAGATGATGTCGAGCGCAGACGTATTTTTATATGATCTGCAGGATCTCGGCTGCCGGATCTACACCTTCGTCACGACGCTCCTCTACCTCCTCGAAGAGGCAGCCAAGATGGGAAAGAGTGTGTGGGTTCTCGACCGGCCAAACCCCGCCGGTGGCCCGGTCGAGGGTACCTTGCTGCTACCTGGGCAGGAAAGTTTCGTCGGGGCCGCGCCGATGGTCATGCGGCATGGTATGACTATGGGCGAGATGGCTCAGTGGTTCGTGGCCCATTTCAATCTCGATGTTGATCTCAAGGTCATCGAAATGACCGGGTGGAAACCGGGTCACGCGCCCGGATACGGCTGGCCTGAAAATCGTATTTGGATCAATCCCAGCCCGAATGCCGCCAGCCTGAACATGGCACGTGCCTACGCGGGGACCGTAATGCTGGAAGGTACGACCCTCAGTGAAGGGCGCGGTACCACGCGCCCGCTCGAGGTCCTTTTCGGCGCGCCCGATGTGGATGCAAAAGCCGTACTGGCCGAAATGGAAAAACTTGCACCCATGTGGCTGCGCGGCTGCGCCATTCGCGAATGCTGGTTCGAACCGACATTCCACAAGCATGCAGGCGCGCTTTGCAACGGCCTGATGATTCACGCTGAAGGCAAGTTCTACGATCACCATGCCTTCAAACCCTGGCGCCTGCAGGCACTCGCATTCAAGGCGATCCGAAACCTCTAT
>CATMNW010000111.1 GCA_950071875.1 uncultured Erythrobacteraceae bacterium
GCTGCCGCACGCCTTCATGGCATCGGCGACCCGTGACCTTGCCCGCACTACGTCGCGATCCTTTTCCAGTTCGATTGTCGCGACCCTGTCAGCCTCGTCGAAGACCATCGACCAGGCCGGATTGGCGCATCTTGTCCAATGCATGGGACAGGGTGAGCGCCGTATGGTTTTCAGGAAGATACATGCCCAGTTCGACCAAGGTCATGGCCACCGCCGGACGCATGCCGACCACGTAAGTCTCGGCATCGAGCAGGCGCGCGACGCTGGTGAGCTGGGCCAGAACGCGGCCTACAAATGTATCCACGATTTCGAGTGCCGAGATATCGACTACGACTCCGCGGCATTCTGTATCGGCAATCCGCTTTGACAGCGCCTCCTGCAAATCGATGATATCGGTATCTGTGATGTCGCTGGTGATCGAAACCAACAACACGCCTTCCACCGCATATATCGCGGCGGCATTCACTTGCCGCTCCGCTTGTCGTCGTCAATCGGGCGGATCGCCACACCGACCGAGGTGAGCGCGTCCATCAGCGCGCTGCGCAGCGACGAGCGTGTGCGGACTTCGCCGACATCGACGCCCAGTTCAACCATTGTCTGCGCGATCTTGGGGCTGATGCCGCTGATGATGCAGCGCGCGCCCATCAGGCGCACAGCAGCAGCAGTACGCAACAGATGTTGCGCGACCTGCGTGTCGACCGTTTTAACGCCGGTGATGTCGACGATCACAACTTCGGCCTGGCGTTCGACAATGGCCTGCAACAGGCTTTCCATCACTTCCTGTGCGCGCAGACTGTCGAGTGTGCCGATCAGCGGCAGGGTCAACACCTTGTCCCACAGTTCGACGACCGGGGTGGACAGTTCCATCATCTCGTCGCGCTGGCGCTCGATCACCTGCTCGCGTTCGGCGATGAAGACTTCGTTGGAGTAGATCGCAAAGGCATCGATTGCCTTCGATACGAGCAATACTTCTTCGATCAGCCGTTCCGGATCCTTTTCAAGTTTTTCGGTGACCCGCTCGAATAATGGGGTCTTGAGCGCCAGGATCAGCGCCGCCATCTCTCCCGGAAGCACTCCGCGCTCGACGCGCTCATGAGTGATCTCAGCCAAGATGCCGCGCAGATCGGCCCAGCTTTCGTCCTGCAGGTCGAACTCGCCTTCCTTCGAGGCATCGCGCACGCCAAGTCGGAAAGATCGCAACAGGCTGGCTGCTTGGTCGCGCTCTTCCTTCTCGGAGAACAGGTCGATACGCTTGGCACCGTCTTCGTCGGCCTGCTCGATCCAAGCGGCCAAGATGCCTTCGGCATCTTCCTTGAGCACTTCGAGGGTGGTTTCGAGAATTTTATCAGGCATATCGGCTCCAAATCGTCGATCTGACCAGATACCTAGACAAAACAGCGTGACGGGGAAAGGCGTTAGCTGCTCGCCTTAATAGCGAGATCGATCGTGCATCGATGAACGGAACACATCTTAGACATCTGGCCTCGTTAAGAGTGGGATGAGAATTTGTGATCCGCTTCTCGCCAGTAGAACCCCGCTCTTGTTTCGCATAGCGGTCGACCAGCCTAGCCGACCGACCGCAATTGAACTCAAATTTCTGTCCTCTCCGCAAGCAGCAGAGCGTCTTCGATATCAACCCCTAGGTACCGCACCGTATTCTCGATCTTCGTATGGCCGAGCAGGATTTGGATCGAACGGATGTTTCCGATCGCGCGATAGATTATCGCCGCTTTCGTTCGCCGAAGCGAGTGCGTTCCGTATTCGGCTTTTCGCAAGCCGATCGCCGTCACCCACTCATCGATCAAGCGTGCATACCACCGTGTGCTCATATGGCCATCTGGATCGACACTGCTTGAAAATAGGTAGTCGCTTGTAGAGCCGCCTCGGCGTTCCACCCACGCTGGCAATGTGGCTCGAACGTCGGCGGTGAGTTCAAATTGCACCGGGCGGTTCGTCTTTTGCTGGATGAGGGTGGCCCGATTGCGAATATCAGCACCTGCAACCACATCACCGATCCTGATCTTCACGAGATCGCAGCCGCGCAGCTTGCTATCGATGGCGAGGTCGAAAAGGGTTCTGTCCCTCAATCGTCCCTCGCGATCGGGATGAAATCGGATCGCCCAGACCTGCTTCTGGGTTAGTGGACGCTTCGTTCCGATATTCTTGCCAGCGTTCCAGGCCGGGCGATGCCGCGTGGCTGTATCAAATCGTGAATATCCCATTGCCGTTCTCCTCGGCCACCATTGGCCGATAGAGAAATGCTCAGATGTCGTTGTGTGGGCCGGTTGCAGACCGTCCGCCTTTGGGCCCTTGGACTTCGAAATCTGTCATTCCGCTGTTAACGCCATTGCGGTCTTAGCGGGTCGCTGCGACGAGAGCCGACAACAATCTCAGATTCTGGAGAGCCCCTTGTCCGACGATAATGCAGTTTCCGTCCAAGCCATCGCCTCTGCACCCGTCGCAGCTCCAACCAACGACGTAGTAATCCAGCTCGACACAGTTGGCAGAAAGCCCGGTGGCACCGTTACGATCCGCCCCGGTATCACAACTCTCGTCGGACCCAATGGTAGCGGCAAGACGCGGGCTTTGCGGTCTATTCAACAGGTGCTTCGCAATCGCGCCGAGGAGACTGCCCACGTTCGCTTCCTTTCAGCGGGTCGCACTGGGCCGATCGAACAATACCGGGCAGCCACCGATGCTCCGGGGGTAGGATCAATGTCTGGCGAAGCCTTTTACGGACACATTAACTACCGCCCCCGGTGGCACGAAATCGAGAGCGTCGTCGGTGACCTAATGAACCTCGATCAGCGCCCCGATTTGCGGATTAAGGTTGAAACACGCCTGCAACAGCTCTTCGACCGCGGGATCGACTTTCAATGGAGCCAACAAGGGCTCGGGATGTCCTTTACCGCCATGTCGGATAGCGTTCAGTATCAATCCGGGCTTGAGGCTAGCGGCATTATGCAGCTCGTATCACTCTTAGCCGCAATCTACGATGACACGATCGGAACCCTCATCGTTGACGAGCCCGAGATTTCGCTTCATCCGCAACTCCAGGCATTCATCCTCGAGGAGATGGAATCGGTCGCTGGCGATTGGTGCGACCCAGGCAAGAAGCGAATCGTTATTTCGACCCACTCGCCGTCGTTTCTTCCCTTCCGCTCGCTCGTGGATCTTCCCCAGATCGTTTTCTTCGGGGGCGGCGCTGAATGTCGCCAAATCGACCCCACCAATGGGTTGCTACAATCCCAGAAACTTGCGGATTTCGTCGCGCGCACTAGCCTCTCCCATCGGCAGGCACTTTTCGCCGAGTGCATCCTCCTCGTCGAAGGCCCGAGCGACGAGATTGTCGCAGCGCGCGCCGCACGGCGGCTCGGCCTCAAGATTGAAGCCCGCAACACCCAAATCCTGTCCGCTCTCGGCAAGAGCGAGTTTCGCGAGGCACGCAGGCTTTTTACCGAAATCGGCATGCGTGTGACCGTGCTCGCTGACCTCGACGCCCTCGCCGACGACAATCGCTTGGTGAACGACTTCAGCGGCGGAGACGAGGCGGACGCGATCGCCCACGCGATTGGCCATTCCTCACTTATCGACCTAGACGGCAAGCTGCGGTCCGAGCTCGCCGGGCTCATTGCGGCCAATACCGCGGCAATCGACGCAGCGATCGCGGATTATCCTTATTGGTCGGAAAAGCAGGATCCAAATGTGAAGCGTCGACGCTGCGCGCTCGCCCAGCTCTTGACCGACCCCGCCGTTTTTGGCGGAGGTCTTGAGGCGAGGATGACCGCACTGGCCACACGCTACGGCGTGTTGCTCGACGGTCTTGAGCAACTTGGATGCTTCATCCTCCGCCGTGGGGCGGTCGAGAATTACTACTCCGACACCGCGATCGGAGTGGGCAAACCGGCGCGCGCGAGCGCCGAGGCTGATCGGCTAGCAGCGCTGACCCCCGTGCAGGTGGCAGCCGCGTATCCCGAACTCGTCCGCGCGCTGCGCTTTGCAGCACCCGGGCAGGACATCGATGAAAGCGTGCTTTTGCGCAGTAAACTCGCGTCGGCACTGGGCGCAATATTCCAGTCGATGGATTCAAGTTCGACGGATAACCAGATCGAGGCAATGGCGCTTTCGAACGTGCCCTCGATCAACGGGTTGTTCTCCTTCCACAATGCGACGAATAGCGACAATCTCGCAGTCCGCATCGATCTCCGTTCGAAGATATTCAACCTGTCCGGCTTTCCGCTGACGATTGCGCGGAACGAGAACCCCCACGACGCGGTCGGCAAGGTCAAGCCCAAATGATCGCCTTTGATCGTACGGCGGTTTTCGGAAAAATGTTCGCGTGCGTCCGAACGACCGAGATTAGGGCGCAAAGCGGACGTCGACTGCTATTGTGAATCGAACACAGAACCTCTCCGCAGAACATTTATCTGAGCCTCACCGAAAAAAACAGGGGTATTGCTGGGGGTGTTGCGCAACTCTACTTAGTTTAAAATCTTTTAAAAACAATTATATAGAAACTCGGGAGGAATCCCTCCTGCTCCGCCACCCATAAGCCGTTGTTAGAGAAAGATTTTCTTCCTCGTGGAATGCCCCGCAGTTCTGCGCCATTCGGCGCCGGAAGTGGTCAGCCAGAGACCGCCTCAGACGCCGTACAGCGGCGAAACCCGCCATCATTCTCTACGCCCTTATTCCGAGGTACCAGTTTCGCACTACGGGACTGATGCCCCAACGAAGACAAGCGGCAGTCGCCCGCCACTCGTCAATCGGTCTTCTCGTGAATCTACCTGCCGAACAAAAGCTCTTCCTGTTCATTCCACGCCAGCGGCAGGTCGCTTAGATTGAGCAGCTTCTTCGCATCGAGATCGATCGGCTGCTTTCCTATGACGATCGCCTCGACGATCTTCGGCGCCAAGAAGTTTAATCGCACTACTCGAGAAGCGTAGGAGCTCGTCACCTGCTGCTCGCGCGCGAGCGCCGATACCGTAAGCTTGCCGTCTAGCATCATCTGCCACCATGCGCGAGCGCGGTGGAGCAGCTTCAGCAGGTGCTCCTGAGGCTCGCCCTCGGTCGACGTCGAGACACCATGCTGGATCAACCGAACAGCGCGTCCGCTGCGCCGAAGGGTGGCCGCTATGTTGATGGCTGGGTTAGTGGTGACCTGAGAAGTCGGCGCGATCGAGAGTAAGCTGCAAAGGTCGTCCGCAGTCAACTCTACCGATACCTGCGCAGGCCCGATTGTGACCTTCTCGATGCAAGTTCGCACCGCGGTTCGCTCCCGCTTCCTCAGGCTGGTCGCCAGGCTCGCTGCGCGATCACCGAGAATTGCAACAGTGTCCGGTGTGGGCTCGACGCCCGCCTTCGCCAGCAAGCCGAGCGGTTGTTCGACCTCTGTGGCGACGGCCTTGCAAACGACCTTCTCCAGCTCCAGCGCAGGAATGCGAAGCATTCGCTGACCTTCCGCGGCTTCGCCTTTGCCGCTCTTCGCGATATAGTAGTGGTAGCGGGTCGTCCCCTTGTTCGCATGGCTCGCGATCAGCGCTTCTCCTTCGCTGTCGAATACCTTTCCAGCCAGCAGACTGGGCGCGCTTGCCGTACGCGTCTGCTGCTCGCCTTGCGTATTGGCTTCGAGCTGCATCTGCACTTTGTCCCACGTCTCGCGATCAACGATGGCGTCATGCTGGCCTTCGAAGATCTCACCCTTGTGGCAGATCTTCCCGATGTAGATCGGGTTGGAAAGGATTTTGTAGATCTGACCTCGCGTAAGCGGCTTGCCGCCCAGCTTGCGTCCGGTGCCGGTCATACGCTTAGGGACACGAATAATTTCGTCCGCCAATTGTGCTGTGAGCAGCCGGACATTGCGGACCTCCAGATAGCGATCGAAGATGCTGCGGATGAGGGCAGCGTGCTCCCCATCGATCGTCAGCGTTCTGCCGTTCGCCCTATAGCCGAGCGGCACGACGCCGCCCATCCACATGCCCTTTGCCTTGGAGGCAGCTATCTTGTCGCGAATGCGCTCAGCGGTCACCTCGCGCTCGAACTGCGCGAAGGAGAGCAGCATGTTGAGGGTCAACCGTCCCATGCTGGTGGTAGTGTTGAACGATTGCGTGACCGAAACAAAGGAGACCTCGGCCTTGTCCATCGCTTCGACCAGCTTTGCGAAATCAAGTAGCGAGCGGGTTAGCCGGTCGACCTTGTAGACCACCACAATGTCGATCGTGCCCGCCGCGATGTCGGCGAGAAGCCGCTGGAGCGCTGGCCGTTCCAGCGTTCCGCCCGAGATACCGCCATCGTCGTAGACTGCAGGAAGCTGCGACCAGCCTTCCGAAGCCTGACTGAGGATATAGGCAGCACAGGCCTCGCGCTGCGCATCGAGCGAGTTGAAGTCCTGCTCCAGACCCTCTTCGCTCGACTTGCGGGTATAGATCGCGCAGCGAACCTTTCTCATGCCGCCTTCGCCTTCGTCTTCAAGCCGAAGAAGGCAGGTCCCGACCAGCGCGTGCCGGTGATCGCCCGGGCCACTTCGCTCAAGGAGCGCCATTGCCGCTCGTTCCAGATGATCTCGCCAGCCTCGCCGATCGCGACCACGTGAAGCTTGCCGCCATACTCGCGCGCAAGCCGCATGCCTGGCCGGAGGTCCTGCGTTGTGGTCTTCCCGCTCGCAGCCTGATCGAGCCGCTGCCTGATCTTGCGCCGCAGGCCGCGGCCGGTCTTGGACTGGAGCTCATAGGCCACTGCCAATCGCAGCATTTGCGCGCTGGCCTTCGGGATCGGCCGACCGGTGAGCTTCGCCCACCGGTCGTCGAGTGCCGGCTTGTCCATCGCTGCAAGGGCAGCAAGCTCATCGAATAGCTCCGCCATCATCACGCGCTCTTCGTGATGCGATAGCAGGAGACCCCGCCGCGCTTGTCGCGCTCGATCGTGTGCCCCTTCTTCAGCCCAGTCATCGCCGCGCGGGTCGTATGCGGCAGCCAGCCGGTCGCCTTCATCATCTCGTCGAGGGTTGCGCCCTGCTTGCGTTTAAGCAGAGCGATGACCTTGTCGATCTTGGTCTCGCGCTTGGGTGCTGCTGCTGTGTCTTTCTGCTCGGTCATAGGTGGTACTCCTGATCGCAGACGGCACTGTGCCGCCTGCCACCACCCAAGGCCCCGGCTCGCGAACTGCGTCGGGGCGGCAGCCCGCCTTCAGGGGCCGCGATTCACTGACAGCACCAATGCTTGCTTTGCAGACGAAGTCGAATGGAAATTGTGGGGAGTCGCGAATGTCCGCTTTGCGCCCTCCATCCGGCCGTTCGGCATTGTCGCCGACGATCCCTAAAGCCGCCATTCGTTCCGCCAGCGCTCAAGTGGTTCAGACCCGAAATTGCGCTGACGGCCCAGCAGGCGTGGCCACAATTATATTCGGAGTGCAGCAATCAGGGCGTCCCGAGCCATGGCCACGCGCGGGTGTCGCAGCGATGAGCGTGCCCAGACGAGG
>CATMNW010000112.1 GCA_950071875.1 uncultured Erythrobacteraceae bacterium
TCGGCCAGCGGGCTTGCCAGCCGCGACGCCTTGCGCACCTGGACCATCATGCTCGGCGTGATCGCTTTTTCGATGAGCATGGTCGGCACGTTCCTCGTGCGTTCGGGCATTTTGACCAGCGTCCACGCCTTCGCCGTCGATCCGGAACGCGGGACATTCATCCTCGTGCTGCTGGGCATTTTCATCGGCGGCGCGCTGCTCCTGTTCGCCTTGCGCGCAAACACGATCCGCGAAGGTGAACGCTTCGCTCTGGCCAGCCGCGAAGGGGCGCTGGTCTTCAACAATGTCATGCTGAGCGCGATCCTTGCGATCGTATTGCTGGGAACGCTGTACCCGCTGCTGACCGAAGCTTTCGATGTGCGCGTGTCCGTGGGTCCGCCTTATTTCAATCCGGTGGGCGCGATCTTTGCCCTGCCAATGCTGCTGGTGATGGGTGTTGGACCGCTGCTGCGCTGGCGGCAGGACCGCGTGGACCGGATCGGCAAGGAAGTGGCGATTTTCGCGGCTATTGTCCTTGCGACACTCGTACTCGTCAGCTTGCTTGCCGAGATCGCGATACTGCCCCTTCTCGGTCTCGCGCTGGGCCTCGGCCTTGCGGTTGCAAGCTTCCTGCCGCTGCGGGGGCGCAAGCTGTCGCGCACGCCGCTTTCGACCTGGGGCATGGTCGTCGCGCATTTCGGGATCGCTGTCACGCTGATCGGCATGGCGAGCGAAAGTGCATTCACCAAGGAGCGCCTTGCCGCACTGGAAGAGGGCGGCACGACGGCGGTCGGGCCGTGGGCGGTTACTCTGGCGGCTGTCCAACCCGTCGCCGGCCCGAACTGGACCGCTTTGCAAGCGCGTATTGCCGCAAGTTACGATGGCGGCGAGCCGATCGAGCTTACCCCGCAATCGCGCAATTTCTGGGCCCCGGCGCAGCAGACGACCGAAAGCGCGCTTTCGACGCGCTGGAACGGCCAGCTGTACGCCGTGGTCGGTGACCGCTCCCCCGATGGGCGATGGCAGATCCGCCTGTGGTGGAAACCGTTCGTTACGCTGATCTGGTACGGCGGACTGCTGGTTGCGCTCGGCGGCGCGATCGCACTGATCGGGCGGGTGCTGAACGATGTGCGTCACCGCCGGCTTGCGGCCCGCATTGCCGAGCGCCGCGCCGACCAAAAGGCACTGGCATGACCTGGCGCCTGTGGGTTCCCCTGTTCGCTTTTGCCCTGTTCCTGGGGCTTGCGGCCTATCAGCTGACCCAGCCCAAGGACGACTTCATCGAGAGCCGGATGATCGGCGAAGCTCTGCCATATTTCGAGCTTCCACCGGCGATGGAAGGCACACCGGGCGTCTCCAGCGGAACGTTCGCCGATGGCCAGCCGCGCCTGCTCAATATCTGGGCAAGCTGGTGCCTCCCCTGCATTGCAGAAGCGCCCCATCTCGAAAGCCTGAAGGAGCAGGGCGCCGATATCGTGGGCGTCGCAATCCGCGATCGGCCCGAGGACGTCGCGCGTTTCCTGGCGCAACACGGCAATCCCTATTCGCGTATCGGGCGCGACGACCTTTCCGAGGTCCAGCTTGCCATCGGTTCGTCAGGCGTGCCCGAAACCTTTGTGATCGATGGCCGCGGGGTGATCCGTTACCAGCACATCGGCGACATCCGCGCTAGCGACGTTCCCAAGCTGCTGGCGGAACTCGAGGCGGCGCGATGATCCGGGCCGTATTAGCTTCGACGCTACTGGTGCTGACAGTGCCGCTGGCCGCGCAGCAGTCCATGCCGCCTGCGCCCTTCGCCTATCGTCAGCTTGACGATCCATCGCAGGAAGCTGCCGCGCAGGACCTGATGGAAACCCTGCGCTGTCTCAAGTGCCAGTCCCAGTCGATCGCCGACAGCGATGCCCCGATGGCGGGCGATATGCGTCATCAGGTGCGTGTTCGTATCGCCGCAGGTGACAGCCCCGACACGGTACGCGCGTGGCTGATGCAGCGATATGGCGATTACGTCAGCTACAAGCCCGCAGTCAGTGCGACGACCTGGCCGCTGTTCGCCATTCCGCTGCTGATCGTGCTGGTTGCCGGCGCGATTCTCGTGCGGCGGCTGCGGAGGAAAGCATGAACTGGCTCCCCATCATTGCGCTCGCCGTGGGCGTGTTCGTTCTGGCCGCGTTCCTTCTGAAATTGCCACGCAGCCTGTGGACGCTGTTTGGATCGGCACTGCTGTTCGGGCTTGCCGGCTATGCAGCACAAGGCAATCCCGGGCAGGCAAGTGCGCCTTCCTTCGCGACCACCGAAACCCAAGCGCAGACCGGCGAAATGATGGTCGAGGCGCGGCGCGAGTTTTATCCCGAAGGACGTTTGCCTTCGCGCTTCGTGGTGACTGCCGATGCCTTTACGCGTCGCGGACAATACGATCAGGCGGCCAATTTTCTGCGCAATGCAGTGGCGGAGAACCCCGAGGACGGGGAGGCCTGGATCGCGCTAGGCAATGCGCTGGTCGAACATGCGGACGGCAGGCTGACTGCGGCAGCTCTCTATGCCTATTCCCGTGCAGAAGAGGTCGCGCCGAACAATCCGGCGCCCACCTATTTTCTGGGCCTGTCCTATCTGCGCGCAGGTGAACCTGGAAAGACGCTATCGCTGTGGCAGGAATTGCTGGATGATGCCCCGACAGACGCGCAATGGCGACCGGCACTGGCAGCGCGACTCGCGCGACTGCAAGAGGTTCTTGGCATCGCGCCCGCGCAGGCAGAAAAAAACGCTGAGCCAGTTCAATGACTTGCGCCGAATATTGCGGGCGCGAAAACATGCTGCTAACGCCCGCGCCTTCGCCATCATCGCTTTGTGACACACGGCTGTCGGAACCCCATCCAGCATGAATGATACCGCGCCCGCGCAAGATACCGTTCCCGAAGGCGTGCCTTCGCAGGGCGGGCGCGGTCACGGCCACGGCGCATCGAAAGGCGCGCTCGCCTTCGGTGCAATCGGTATCGTCTTCGGCGATATCGGCACCAGCCCGCTGTACGCCTTCCGCGAAACTTTTGCCGGCGCGGCGAGCATCGCCATCGACCGTATGCATGTGCTCGGCGTGGTCAGCCTGATCTTCTGGTCGATGCTTCTGGTTGTCGCGATCCAGTATGTGACCATCCTGATGCGCGCCGACAACAAGGGGCAGGGCGGTAGCCTTGCTCTGATCGCATTGATCAGCCGCCATATCGGCCAGACCAAATATGCCTGGCTGGTGGTGCTGCTGGGCGTCTTCGCAACATCGCTGTTCTACGGTGACAGCATGATCACGCCCGCGATCTCCGTGCTGTCGGCCGTCGAGGGGCTTACCGTGGTCGACCACCGGCTCGATCCTCTGGTTATCCCGATTGCTCTGGTGCTGCTCGTCTGCCTGTTCCTGCTACAGGCGCGTGGTACGGCGAAAGTGGGCGCGCTCTTCGCGCCGGTCATGATCGTCTATTTTGCAGTTATCGCCGGGCTTGGTCTCAATCAGATCATCCAGAACCCGGACATTCTTTGGGCGCTCAATCCTTATTACGCGGCGATGTTCTTCATCACCGACGGTTTCGTCGCCTTCCTTGCTCTGGGTGCAGTCGTCCTGGCGGTTACGGGCAGCGAAGCGCTTTATAGCGACATGGGCCATTTCGGCCGCGGACCGATGCGTCTTTCGTGGTTCGGCTTCGTCATGCCGTGCCTGCTGCTCAACTATTTCGGCCAGGGAGCCATGATCGCCGGTCTTCCGCCCGAACAGGCGGCCGAAGTCGTGCGCAACCCGTTCTTCCTGCTGGCGAGCGAGGAATACCGTCTGCCTCTGGTTATCCTGGCGACCGTAGCGACATTTATCGCCAGCCAGGCAGTGATCAGTGGCGCGTTCAGCATCACCCACCAGGCGATGCAATTGGGCTTCATGCCGCGCATGTCGATCCGCCATACAAGCGAGACAGAGGCCGGCCAGATATACATTCCAATCATCAACTGGGCGCTGATGGTCGCGGTCATCATCCTGGTGCTGACCTTCCAGACATCGTCGAACCTCGCGGCAGCCTATGGGATCGCAGTTACCGGTGCGGTCACAATCGACACGATCCTGATGGGTGTCCTGTTTGTGGGCGTCTGGAAATGGAAATGGTGGGTCGCACTGCCCGTGGTCCTGGTGTTCCTGATTATCGACGGGGCCTACTTCGCTGCGAACCTGTTCAAGGTGCCCGATGGCGGCTGGTTCCCGCTGGTCGTGGGCCTGGTGGCCTTCACGCTCCTCACGACCTGGGCCCGGGGCCGCAAACTGATGCGCGACCGGATGAGCGAAACCGCGCTGCCGATCGAAATCTTCGCCAAGAGCGCGAAGAATTCCGCGACGCGTGTGCCGGGTACGGCAATCTTCATGGCCAGCCAGACCGCGGGCGTGCCCAGTGCGCTGTTGCACAATATCAAGCACAACAAGGTGCTTCACGAACGCGTGGTCATCCTCACGGTATTGATTGCCGACACGCCTTATGTGGATGCCAGCGAGCGGTGCGAGATGCAGGATCTGGGAGACGGCTTCTATCGCGCCGTTCTGCACTACGGCTTCATGCAGGAAACCGATGTGCCGCAGGGCTTGAGGGAAATGTCGCGCTGTGGCGGTGAATTCGACATGATGCACACCAGCTTCTTCCTTTCGCGCCAGACGCTATTGCCCAGTGCGAACCCCGAAATGCCTATCTGGCGCGAGAAAATCTTCGCCTGGATGCTGAGGAACGCTGCCACTGCTATGGACTTCTTCCGCCTGCCGACCAACCGTGTGGTCGAGCTGGGCAGCCAGGTGGAAATCTAGGAAGAGCCTGCCAGCGACTTGCTGAGATAGTGGGAGGCATGTCCTTTCGGCCTGCCTTCCAGTGTTGCCATCAGCCTGTATCCGTTCTTTTCGTAGAAAGGTTTGGCCTGCCAACTGGTGGTTTCAACGAGCGCGTGCTCACACCCGCATTCGCGCGCAAATGCCTCCGCTGCTTCCAGAACCTGTCTGCCGGTGCCGTTTCCCCTCTCGCTGTCGGCAAGCCAAAGCAGTTCTATATGGAGGGTGTTCCAGTAGCAGGCGCCACGCAGACCGCCGGTCATGGTCCCTGCGCTGTCGGTCGCTACGGCATGGAAACGGATCTCAGCCTCGTTGGGCTCTAGGTCGGGAATGGCGGTGCGATTGAAATCGACAATACCCTGGCTCAACGCGCTGGCCTTGCCCTCGGGCAAATTGCGTTCGATCCTGATTGGCATCAGGCTGTCGGCGGCTCGTCCTTCACCACTTCGTCCTTGTCCTCCAGCGCAAGGCCGTGGCGCAGCAGCATCGGGATCTGGGTGAAGGTGAAGACAAAGCTGAGGGGCATGAATACCCAGAGCTTGGCCCACAGCCAGCTTTCGAAGCTCAGTTGCATGCGCAATACTTCGTTCAGGCCGGCCATCAACAGGAAGAATATGCCCCAGTTGCGCGACAGCTTGAGCCAGCCTTCGCGGTCGACCCCTTCGAACGCCGCTTCCAGCAGGATCTGGAGCAGCGCCTTGCCGCGCATCCAGCCGCCGATCAGCAGCACGCCGAACAGGACGTAGATGGCCGTCGGCTTGATCTGGATGAACCTTTCATCCTGCAGCCAGATGGTCAGGCCACCGAAGCCCACGATCAGCGCGGTCGACAGGATCAGCATAGGGCTGACATGGCCGAACTTGAACTTGCTGAATACCAGAGCGGCAACAGCAGCGATCATGAAGGCAATGGTGCCGTAGATGACTGCCGCAATTTCGCCGAAGGTCGAGGTCTCGGGCGGCTGGTAGAACTTGTAGACGCCGAGGAAGACCAGCAACGGGCCGTAATCGACAAGGATGTTGAGCCAGCCGGACTTCGGCTTGGACTTGGTTTCTTCGGTCATCAGGCAACCCCAGCAATTACGCGCGCGACCAGGTCCGGATCGAAGGGGCGTAGGTCATCGATCTTTTCTCCGACGCCGATGGCGTGGATCGGGAGGCCGTATTGTTCTGCCGCCTGCACCAACACGCCCCCGCGCGCAGTGCCGTCCAGCTTGGTCATCACCAGCCCGCTGACCCCTGCGACTTCCTTGAACACATCGATCTGGCTGAGCGCATTCTGGCCATTGGTCGCATCGAGCACGAGTACCACGTCGTGCGGGGCTTCAGGGTTCAGCCTACCCAATACCTTCCTGATCTTGGCCAGTTCGTCCATCAGCTCGCGCTTGTTCTGGAGGCGACCGGCGGTATCTACGATCAGTACGTCGGTGCCGACATCGGTCGCCTGTTTGACCGCATCGAACACGATCGAGGCCGGATCGCCGCCTTCGGGCCCGCGCACGATCGGTACGCCAACGCGGTCCGCCCATGTCTGCAATTGCCCGATGGCGGCGGCGCGGAAGGTGTCGCCCGCGGCCAGCATCACGGCGTAGTCGTCTTCCTGGAACAGGTGGGCCAGCTTGGCGATGGTGGTTGTCTTGCCGCTGCCGTTGACGCCGATCACCAGCAGCACCTGCGGGCGCGGGAAGGCGGTGATCTCGAGCGGCTTGGCCACTGGGCGCAGGATCGCGGCAATTTCCTCGGCCACGGCCTCCTTCAGCTCGCGCTCGGTGATCTCGAGGCCGAACCGCTTCTCGCGCAGTTTCTCGCGGATACGCGCGGCCGCCGCGGGGCCGAGGTCGGAAACGATCAGCGCGTCCTCGACATCGTCGAGCGTAGCATCGTCGAGCTTCGCCGTGCGCGCGACTTCGGTAAGATTGCTGGTCAATTTTTCGGAGGTCTTGCGGAAGCCCCCGAACAGCCGGTCTTTCCAGCTTTGCGTGTCACTCATTGCAATAAGCCATTTTCGAATGCGGTCGGCGTCACGGTGAGGATGTCACCGGCGGGCGTGCCCTGCGGCAGCAATACCCTTGCGAAGTTCGGGGTGTAGCCCGTCCCGTCGCGTTCGGCGAGGACGGCGTGCGGCTTATCGACGAGCGATGCCAGCCACTCGTCGCGCGTTTGCCGGGCGGCTTCGCGCAGTTCGGAAGCGCGGCGCTTGACCGTCTGACGTTCGACCTGCGGCATGCGCGCGGCGGGCGTGCCGGGGCGGGGCGAATAGGGGAAGATATGCGCATGGATGATGCCGAGTTCACGTATGATCGAAAGGCTTGCCGCATGGTGCTCCTTGGTCTCGGTCGGGAAGCCGGCGATGAGGTCGGCGCCGATGGCGATCCCGGGGCGCCGGTCCTTCAGGCGCAGGACGAGGTCCACGGCATCTGCGCGGCTGTGGCGGCGCTTCATGCGCTTCAGGATAAGGTCGTGGCCGTGCTGCAGCGACAGGTGCAGGTGCGGCATCAGCCGTGACTCGTGCGCGAAAAGCTCGAACAGCGAGGGGTCGATCTCGATCCCGTCTAGCGAGGACATGCGAAGGCGCCGCAATTGTGGAAAGGCATCGAGGATGGCGCCGACCAGCGATCCCAGCGTCGGGGT
>CATMNW010000113.1 GCA_950071875.1 uncultured Erythrobacteraceae bacterium
GGATGGAGGCCTTCACCATCAACTTGCTGCATCCGGCAACTTTGGCACGGTCGTAAGGCGGAACTATCCCGTGGCGATTGCCAGCCGGTTCGGTGCCGGGCCGGTAGAGGAGGCCAATATCGTTGGATGCCTTTGCACCCCCCTCGACCGGCTCGCCGATCAAGCTCATGTGCCGCATGCCGAAGTCGGTGATCTGGTCGCCGTGTTCTGTGCCGGTGCGTATGGTGCAAGCGCTTCTCCCAGTGCTTTTCTCGGTCAGGGACCCGCTGCGGAAATCCTCGTATAAGAGACATCGCATTAACCCCGAAAAAGCGGCGTTCTTCGCGGATACGCCATGGTATGACTAACGGTCTGTTCACCTTTTTCGGTCAATACGAATTGCAAACAAGGGGAATGCCGTGCGTGCTAATCGTGCGGTACCCTCCCACCGACGTCAGGGAAACGAAACATGCGCTTCACCCGTACAGCCACACTCCTTGCCGGATGCGCTGCTTCCACGCTCGTCCTCGGCGGCTGTGCAAGCGGCGGAGGAACTGAGCTACCGCCGGCCACCTTTGTCGCCATGCAGGAAGGGCCAGGCGAAGAATACATCATTGGCCCTCTGGATTCGTTGACGATCCATGTCTGGCGAAATCCCGAACTCGGTGCAGAAAAAATACAGGTGCGGCCCGATGGCCGCATCACCATTCCGCTTGTGAAAGATATGCCGGCCGTAGGCAAAACGCCTTCCATGCTCGAAGAGGACATTCGCCTTCAGCTTAGCCAGTATATCGAAGATCCGCTGGTCAGCGTGATCGTCAACGAATTCGCCGGTACGTTCAGTCAGCAGGTACGCATCGTCGGCGCGACTGCCCAGCCGGCGTCGCTTCCGTATCGCGCGAACATGACAGTGCTTGATGCGATGATTGCAGTCGGCGGACTGTCCGAATTTGCCGCAGGCAATCGTGCCAAACTGATACGCTTCGACAAGCAAATGGGCCGGCAGCGCGAATATGCGCTACGCCTCACGGACCTGCTGAAGCGCGGCGACAGCAAGGCCAATGTGCTCCTTCAGCCAGGTGATGTAATCATCATCCCCGAAAGCACATTCTAAAAGGGTCCTCTGGCCATGCAGGAAGTATTCGACGAGATACGCAGCGCGCTGCACACGGTGTGGAATCGCCGTTGGCTCGCGCTTGCCGTGGCATGGGTCGTATGTATCCTGGGTTGGCTGGCGATTGCCTTCATCCCGAACAGCTATGAAAGCCGGGCAAGGATTTACGTAGAGCTCGAGGACGTCCTTTCCGAGCAACTCGATATCTCGGGGGATGGAAAACAGGCGATTACGAAGGTGCGGCAAACTCTCGTCAGTGCCGTGAATCTCGAGCGGGTCGTACGCAACACCAAGCTTGGTGACGAAGTTGCGACCGACCAGGAGATGCAGAAGGCGATTACCGATCTTACCGAGAACATCGTGGTCAGAAGCGAACAGGACAATCTGTTCGAGATCACGGCTACAATCGGCAAGTCGAGCCTGAGCGATGCAGAGAATGCCGCATTGTCTAAGGACGTCGTTCAAAATCTGATCGACATTTTTCGTGAGTCCAACATTGCCGGAAATCGAGGAGAAGTCGCAGACACAATCGCGTTTCTCGACCAGCAGCTGGACGACCGGAAACGTGAGCTGGAAGAAGCGGAACAGCGCCGGCTGGTATTCGAAGCTCAGCACCCGGACCTTATCGGCGGCACGGGCTCGGTAGCAGCTCGACTTCAAGGCATGCGAACCGAAATGCGCGGTATCGATGCCGATGTGGCCGCAGCGCAGAGCGCCCTTGCTGCAATTAATGGCCAGCTCGCGAGCACTCCTCGCAGCATCATGACGGCTGATAGCGGCGGTGCCCGCGCAGCCTTGATGCAGGCGCAGTCGCAACTCGCGGCGATGCGCGCTCGCGGACTTACCGACAGCCACCCTGACATCCAGTCGCAGACACGCCAGATCGCCGCCTTGCGAGAACAGGCTGCAAACGAGCCGGCCGGGGCAGGGGGGGCGCCCAATCCGGCCTATACTTCGCTTCAGTCCATACGGGCCGAGCGGCAGGCCAATGTACAAGCGTTGCAGGCTCGCAAGGCAGCTCTGCAATCGGATATCTCTGGCCTGATCGCGGCGCAGGCCGACGAACCGACGGTTGCCGCAGAAGCCAACCGGATCAGCCGCGATTACGAGGTGTTGAAGGAAAAGTACGACGAGCTCCTCAAGGATCGCGAGGAAATGCGACTGAGGGGCCAGGTCGAGACAGAACGAAGCGCCTTCCAATTCGAAGTTATCGATCCGCCAACCGCCCCGCGCACCCCTTCTGCACCCAATCGGCCGATCCTGCTTTTGGGCGTGCTTGTCCTCGGTATGGGCGCAGGCGCAGGTGCGGCCTTCGTGATGGGCCAGCTCAAGTCGAGTTTCACCACCGCAGACAAGCTTGAGCGTTCGCTGGATCTTCCGGTGATCGGAACAATATCGCGCTCGATGACGGACGCTTCCCGCAAACACAAGGCGCTGCGTTTCAAGCAGTTTCTGGCCGGAGCAGGCGGACTTGCAGGCGTTTGTTTCCTGTTACTGGTGGTCGAAATCATTCAGGTCGGTTCGGTTGCCTGAGAAAGGAGTGTGGCAGTGAATAAACCTACCCGCATCGTGCCGCCCTCCGACGACGGCGACCAGGTGAAGCGCAGTTCGCTGTTCGAACGGGCAAGCGGGCTGTTCGGGCTCGACAAGCTGGCGCCCGCAGCGGTCCCCGACAAGCTCGAAAGCGACAAGGCAAAGAAATTTGCGCCAAAGCGTGAGGACGCGGGGGGATTGCCATCGCCGCAGCAAACGCCGAAGCGCCGCGCCTCCGACTGGATCGGCATGGCTGCCGATCCGTCCGAACCTGCCACTCCCGCACCAGTTGCTGACCCGGAACCTACTAAACCTGTGGTCCAGTTCACTGGTGAGCGTCATCAAATTGCCCGCGCACTCCTGAGAGATCAGGGGCTGATCGATCCGGACGGCGGGGCGTCGACGCTGCTCGAGGAATTCCGGATTGTAAAACGTCAGGTTCTGGCGACTGCGAAGGCCGAGAGAACGCAACAGTCACGGCGCGTTCTCGTGTGTTCGCCGCATCCGAATGAGGGCAAGACCTTCTGCGCGCTCAACCTTGCGATTGCCCTTGCCGGCGAGCGCGACATGGAAGTGCTTCTGGTAGATGCCGATTTCGGCAAACCTTCGATCATGTCCAAGCTCGGCTTGGAAGCGGGCAAAGGCTTTATGGATGTGCTGGCCGATCCGGCTTCGCACGTCGAAGATTTCGTGGTCGGTACCGACATTCCCGGCCTTTGGGTGCTTCCGGCAGGCAAGCGCACCGGACGGGACAGCGAATATCTCGCCAGTGAGCGTACGTGGAGTGTGCTCAACAGCCTTACGCGCGGAGCGCCCAACCGCATGATAGTGTTCGACAGCCCACCGGCCCTGGCGGCCACACCTGCGGCCGATATCGCGAAGCACGCCGGACAGGCGCTGCTGGTGGCGCGTGCGGACATGAGTGGACGAGCCGCGCTGGAAGACGCGATCGATCTGCTTTCGGCATGTCCCGACATCAAGTTGCTATTGAACGATGCAACCTTCAGTCCGAGCGGCCGGAAATTCGGCAGCTACTACGGATATGGGGAATAATCCGATGACGTTCCCCATTAGCTTGCGCCGGCTTTGCATGAGCGCCGTCGGCTTCGCCATAACCGTGACGTCTCCACTGAATGCGCAGACCTATACCGGCGCTGACGAGGCTCAAGGCGGTCAGGAAACGGGAAGGGCCACGGCATCGGGAGACCGAACGAGCATAGATCCCTATATCGAAGCGAACTCGATCGCGAGCTGGCAGATTTCACCAGGCAGCGACGTGGTCACTTATACGCAGCTTGCGGCAGGGGTCGATGCTGCGATCGTCGGTCGCAACAATGGCGGCAGTGTGTCGGGGCGATACGAGCGCAATCTGGCACACCAGTCCGGACAGCCGGACTCGGATACGATTACCGGTATCGCGCGCGGTTATGCTTCGATAGTTCCGCGTGTTCTGACCGTGGAAGCCGGCGCGCTGGCCAGCAGTACCCGTGTGGATGCTCAGGGCCGTTCCGTCATCAATCCGATTGTCGACGATAATTTATCGACACAAACTTATTCGATCTATGCCGGCCCCAACTTGCAGACCCGCGCCGGGGACGTCGAAGTCAGCGCAAATTACAGGATCGGTTACACCCGCGTAGAGGGGCCCGATTTCGTCACCGCGACAGGAAATTCCGCAGATCTGTTCGACGAAAGCGTCACCCACAGCGCGAATGTTCGTGCTGGTATACGTCCGGGCGAACCTCTTCCCGTCGGCGTCGGTGTCGGCGCCGGCTACTATCAGGAAGACGTGTCCAATCTCGATCAGCGTGTGCGCGACGCCTATGTACGCGGCGACGTGACCGTGCCGATTACGCCCACATTGGCTTTAGTAGCCGGCGCCGGTATCGAAGATGTCGAGGTGTCCAGCCGCGATGCGCTTCGCGATGTTTCCGGAACTCCGGTTGTGGGGAACGACGGCCGATTTATTACCGATGAAGCTAGCCCGCGAATTATCGCTTACGAGGCAAGCGGACTGATCTGGGATGTCGGGGTGGTCTGGTCGCCGAGTAGCCGGACCCAACTGGAAGCGCACTTCGGACACCGATACGACAGTGAGACTTTCTATGGCAGCTTCAGCTGGCAGCCCAGTAGCCGTAGCAACCTCTCGTTTGCTGTGTACGACGGTATCCAGGGTTTTGGCGGCCGTCTCAACAATTCACTTGCCGCCCTTCCCACCGACTTCACGGCGATCCGTGATCCGATTACCGGCGAGATCAACGGCTGTGTAAACAGTCTTGACGGGAATGGCTGCCTGGATGGCCTGCTTGGTTCGGTACGTTCTTCGGTCTTCCGCGGCCGCGGTATCGTTGCCAGTTACAGCCGCCAGGTCGGTAGGATCAGCGCATCCTTCGGGGCCGGTTACGACCGTCGCAAATTCATAGGGGCACCTGGTACGGTTCTCGCGCTTGCGGATGGCGTAGTGGATGAGAGTTATTACCTCACGGCCGGTGTGTCCGGCCCTGTCGGGCAGCGTGCTTCGTTCTCCGTAAACACCTACGCCAGCTGGTTTGACAGCGGGACCGCAGGCGCGGGTGACGTGCGCGCCATAGGGAGCTCGGCAAGCTATACCGAGCAGGTATTTCGCAACCTTTCTGCTCGAGCAGCAGTGGCGGTTTCGATGCTCGATAGCGATCTTGCGCCGGACAACTTCACGACTGCATCGGCCCTTCTCGGCCTGCGCTACGATTTCTGATAGGACGCATTCGATGTACGAAGATTTTTACGGCTTCTCGGAACGGCCTTTCCAGCTCACCCCTGATCCCGCTTTCTATTTCGAAAGCCTGACGCACAAGAAAGCACTGAGCTATCTCGGCTATGGTTTGAACCAGGGCGAAGGCTTCGTTGTCATCACCGGCGAAGTGGGTTCGGGCAAATCGACTTTGGTCGCGCATCTCAAGCAGAAGCTCGACCAGGATCGCATGACCGTTGGCGAGGTGGTTACCAGCGCGCTGGATGACGACGAGATGATCCATGTCGCCGCGCGCAGTTTCGGCCTGGACATCGACGGCGGGGACAAGGCAGCCGCTCTGGCTGCGATCGAACTGTTCCTGCACGAGGAAGCGCGCAATGGTCGGCGTGTCCTGCTGATTGTCGACGAAGCCCAGAACCTCTCGATCGGCGCTCTCGAAGAACTGCGCATGCTGTCGAATTTCCAGCTTGGGGCCCATCCCCTGCTGCAGACGCTGCTGCTTGGCCAGCCCGAATTCAAGCAGCTCTTGGCCCATTCCGATGAACTCGAACAGCTCCGCCAAAGGGTTATCGCGGCGCACCATCTCGAACCGATGCAGCCCGGCGAGATCGAACCCTATGTGACACATCGCTTGCAGCACGTCGGTTGGGACGGGTCGCCCGAGCTGGATGGAGGGATCTGGGTTAAACTGCACAAGGCAACCGGGGGTATTCCTCGCAAGGTCAACCAGGTCATGACGCGTCTGTTGCTCTTGGGTGCGGTCGAAGAGCAGTGCGTTCTCGAAGCGGACATGCTCGATGCAGTCGTCGAGGAAATGGCCGGCGATGCGTCGCCTTCGGACGAGCCTCAGACGAAACCGCGCCCTGATCGCGATATGCCTGCTGCCGAGGCAATTGCACGCGCGCAGGATGAATCTCGCCAACAGCCGCCGACTACCTCGGCTGAAACGAAACAGGATCGCGATACCCGCCAAAAAGGCCTGCTGGATCACCAGATCGAAGCCATCGAGGCTGCCTTTGCTGAACGCGACAGGCACATGGCTGCTTTGCGCAAGGAAGTCGACAAGATCGGTCAGGCAAAGGGTTCTGCCGAACTTCCAACAGATCTGGGACAGCGCCTTGCTTCCATAGAAGGCAGGTTGGACGAGCAGGAGCGTTCCTTGCGCCACGTCCTGACCATGATGATCGACTATTTCGAAACCCAGGGTGCGCGCGAAGCGGCCTGATCGCGCGGGGGAGGGCACGTTGAGCGACAGCACAATCGTCAACGGCCTTTCGGTCGATGTCGAAGACTGGTTTCAGGTCGGTGCGTTCGAGAACACCATCCGGCGCGAGGACTGGGATGGTCTGGAACTGCGTGTCGGCGACAATGTCTCACGGATCCTCGACCTGTTCGATCGTGCCGAGGTGAAAGCGACTTTCTTTACGCTCGGCTGGGTGGCTGAGCGAAACGGGTCCACCATGCGTGCCATTGTCGAGCGCGGACATGAACTTGCCAGCCACGGTTACGATCATACGAGAGTATTCACTTTCGACCGCGGCGAATTCGCGGCGGACATTGTACGGGCAAAAGCAATCCTCGAGGATACAAGCGGGAGTGCTGTTACCGGCTACCGCGCCCCGAGTTTTTCTATAGATTCGCGTAATCCGTGGGCTCACGAAGTTCTGGCGGAGCATGGCTATGCCTATTCGTCTTCGGTCGCCCCTGTCGTCCATGACCATTATGGCTGGCGCGAGGCTCCGCGGTTTGCCTTCGATCCGGTGCCGGGAAGCGCGCCGAAGATTCTGGCGTTTGATGACGAGGCGATGCTGTTTGCAATGGAGTTTCTGCCTGTGGAAACCCATCCGCTCTGGAAGGAACGTTTGTTGTCCGGAAGCGTTGGCCCTAAATTTGCAGGGAGTGTCGGGAGAACGCTGGGGAAAATCCATGCCGCAACAGCAGGTTCACAGGAGGTCGCTGAAACCTTCGCAACGCAGGGTTATTTTGAGAAACTGCGGCTCGATCCCTACCTGCGGGCCACAGGAACACGACATCCCGAACTCGTAGAAGCGTTGCACCGTCTGGCTGACGATACGG
>CATMNW010000114.1 GCA_950071875.1 uncultured Erythrobacteraceae bacterium
GGCTTCGTGCCCGCGGAGATCATCGAGAGGTGCAAGGAGCTGGACGCGCGCGACGATGTCGAACTGACGACGCTGTTCATCGACTGCACCAGCGCCGAACTGGAACGCCGCTACAACGAAACCCGCCGTCCGCATCCGATGGCACGCGGGCGGCCCGCGCTCGACGGGATCAAGGCGGAACGCGAACTGCTCGAACCATTGCGCCGCTGGGCCGATATCGTCATCGACACCACCGATTATGCAACCAACCAGTTGCAGCAGGTGGTGCGCGAACGTTTCGGAGAGCGGGCCGATAGCCGGATGACCGTGACTATTTCCAGTTTCGGATTTGCGCGCGGCATGCCCCCGCTTGCCGATCTGCTGTTCGACATGCGTTTTCTGGATAATCCGCACTGGGTGGAATCCCTGCGCGACAAGACCGGCCTGGAAGATGCGGTGGGCGAACATATCGCCGGCGATCCCGCTTTCGCCCCGGCGTTCGAAAGGATTGTCGATCTGCTGCGGGAAGTGATGCCGCGTTATGCGGCGCAAGGGCGCAGCTACCTCAACATCGCATTTGGCTGTACCGGAGGGAGACATCGTTCGGTTTACAGCGCTGAACGCGCAGCGCAGGTCTTGCGCGAGCTTGGTTTTTCGCCCACGGTCCTGCATCGCAACCTCGGATCACGGCCCGCCGACCCGCTCGAGCGCCGCTGATACCAAGCGAAACAATGGTTAGAGCTCCAGGTAAACCAACAGACATTATGGCTACCGGTACTTCCGCATGATCGGCATGATTCTCGTCACTCACGGCAAGCTGGCCGAACATTTCATCGATGCGATGGAACACGTGGTTGGCCAGCAGGACAATGTGGCCACGATCTGCATCGGCCCCAATGACGACATGGAAAGGCGCCGGCAGGACATCGCCGACGCGATTGCCAAGGTCGATACCGGCAAGGGTGCGATCATCCTTACCGACCTGTTCGGCGGGACGCCTTCGAACCTGGCGATTTCGCTGCTCGATACCGGCCGCGTCGAAGTAATCGCGGGGATCAACCTGCCCATGCTGATCCGCCTTGCCGGCGCGCGCAAGAGCATGGGTGTGGTCGAAGCCGTCGCCGCTGCGCAGACCGCGGGGCGCAACTACATCACGGTCGCAAGCGAATTCCTCGGCCAGGATCTCGACAGCGCACGGAAAGCCTCTTGAGCGAGCTTCGCCGCACGGTGACGGTGGTCAACCAGCGCGGCCTGCACGCGCGGGCCAGCGCAAAATTCGTCAATGCCGTGGCCGAAGCGCCGGAAGGCTGCGCGGTCCGCGTTGCCAAGGGCGATAACGAAGCGGGCGGCGGTTCCATCCTCGGCCTGATGATGCTGGGCGCTGCCAAGGGCGACGAGATCGATATCATCGTCAGCGGCAGCGGCAGCGAAGCCCTCATGGCCGAACTGTCCGCCATGGTCGAGGACGGCTTCGGGGAACCCTGAACCATGGCAGCCGACCGCCGCGTCATCACCGGCTTTTCCAACCCGACCGTCAAGGCATTCCGCGCGCTGCGCGAGAAAAAGCATCGCAAGGCTGCGGGCAAGTTCCTTGCCGAAGGGCTGCGCCTGCTGACCGATGCACTAGATACCGGCCATGTGCCCGAAACGCTGGTGCTGGCCGACCGGCGCGATCCGCATCCGCTCCTGACTGCGCTGGAAGAAGCGGTCGAGCGGTCTGGCGGCGAGGTCATCGAAACTTCGCCCGACATACTTTCCAAGATCACCGGCAAGGATAATCCGCAGTCCGTTGCCGGTGTATTCGCCGAATTCGACACTTCGCTGGCTGCGCTCGATCGCAACCGCGCCGACATCTGGCTGGTTGCGCAGGCCCTGCGCGATCCGGGCAATCTTGGCACCATGCTGCGTACAGGCGACGCGATCGGTGCCGGCGGCCTGATCCTACTCGACGACTGCGCCGACCCCTTCGGCGTCGAAGCCGTGCGTGCCAGCATGGGCGCTGTCTTCACGCAAGGTATTGCGCGCGCCGAATGGAGCGAGTTCGAAAGCTGGCTGCGTTCGGGTCCAGGCCAGCTGGTCGCGGCATCCCTGCGCGATGCCCAACCCTATCGCGGCGCACCCTATGCGGTGCCGTGCTTTGTCATGGTGGGCAACGAGAGTCGCGGGCTTCCCGAAGACTACGAAATGGCCTGCGACCTCAGGGTCACCATGCCGATGAAAGGCCGTGCTGACAGCCTGAACGCAGCGGTCGCGGCAGCCGTGCTGGGGTACGAGGTACTGGCAGGCATCGACGGCTAGGGGCTTTTGCGCATGGGGGCGTTCGCTCTACCTTGATGGGTGGCGCGGCATTACAAGACCATGGGAACGCTGCCTATCCATGACGATACGGGTGCGACGCGTCGGAAGCACGAACGTGCGAATACCTTCGTCGCCGCAAGTCTCGTGCACGGCGATGGCACTGCCAACGTACGAATCCGCAATATATCCGCCAGCGGCGCGCTTGTCTCGGGCCTTGACCTTCCTGCCCGGGGCGAACCGTGTACGCTGCTGCGCGGTACGCGGCGCGTGAATGCAACGGTCATTCGCGTCGATGAGGATGAAGCCGGCCTTGCTTTCTCGCGCCAGATCGACGTCTATGGCTGGCTAGCGGCAGCCCATCTGCGTTCGATAAACCCGGCCGATGCGCCCGCGGTCCATCGCCAGTCGGGCCGATCTGTCGATCCTCACGAACTGGCCTGCCGGGTGGATTTCCTGTTCAGTGGCCTCAGCCGCGAAGCGTGCCTTACCCCCAAGCAATTGCTCGAGCTGAGGGTCCTGGAAGACGTCGCGCGATACCTGCGCTCGGCACGCTGAATTTTTACCGCTGGATTAGCGCAGTCACTGGCGGGACGAGCTCGATGCGATGATGGCCGATCTTGCCGCGCGCAACCTCGACTGACTACTCCGCAGCCTCGCGGCCATCCTCTAGCTTCGCGGCATCTTCGGCATTGTAGCGCGGGGTAGCCTCGACCAGTGGAACGTCTTCGATTTCCTTCTTGCCGATCTCGATACCCTTTTCCGCCATTCGGCGACCGGAAGTAAGCACGTTGCGTTCGAAGCTGCCCACGAACTTGTTGTAATTGTTGACCGCCGTCTCCAACCCGCCGCCAACGCGTTTCATGTGTTCGGCCGATACCCGCAGCCGATCATAAAGCTCGGCCCCGAGCCGCCCGATCTCGGCGGCCTCTTCCGCCATCTTGTCCTGCCGCCAGACCTGCGCCACGGTCCGCGCAATCGCGACGAGATTGGTTGGCGTTGCCAGCAGCACCTTGTTGCGGAAAGCAAAGTCCCACAGTTCGGGATCGTGTTCGAGCGCGGCCGCGACGAAATGTTCGCCCGGTACGAACATGACGACATAATCGGGCGTATCGTCGAACTGGCTCTGGTAGCTCTTGCTGCCGAGGGTCTGCACGTGGTTGCGCATGCTTTTCGCATGAAGGTCGAGGTGGCGCATGCGTTCGCCATCCTCATCGGCTTCGAATGCCGCCTGATAGGCGTTGAGCGAGACCTTGGCGTCGATCACCAGCTTCTTCTGCCCCGGCACGTGAACCACCGCGTCGGGACGCAAGCGCCCCTCGTCGGTCTCGATCGAGTGTTCGAGATTGAAATCGGTGTGTTCGGACAGGCCGCATTGTTCGAGCACGTTCTGCAGCGCCCGTTCGCCCCAGCGCCCGCGCGCCTTGGGGGCATTGGTCAGGCTGTTGCCGAGCCGCTGCGCCTCGCGCCGAACCTCTTCCTGCCCCAGCCGCATCTGCTCTATCTGGGTCGCGAGCGAGGAAAAGGCATTGGTGCGCTTTTCTTCCAGCGCAGCCACCTGGTCCTCGTACTTCTTCAACCGGTCGCCGACCGGCTGAAGCAATTCGCGAATCTTGGCTTCGCTGGTCTTTTCCGAATGGCCGAGCCGTTCGTTGGCCCGTTCGAGAAACGCTTCCTGTGCCTTGGAAAGAACGGCGGACCCGGTGTTCTGGAATTCCTTCAGCATTTCCTCACGTGCTTCGATGAGCAGGCGTTTCTGCTCGTCGAAATTGGCGGTCTTTTCCTTCAAGGTAGCCAGCTCGCCCGCCAGCGCACCATTGGTGCGGCGCAATTCCTCGAGCGAGGCTTCATGCCGTGTCCGGGTGTCTCGCAGTTCGGCATCGAGCGCATCGGCGCGTTCGGCCCGCACCGTCGCATTCTCGAGCTCGACAATGGCGCGGCGAAACTTGTCGTCCAGTTCCTTCGCCTCGGCATCGCGTTCGCCATGGCGCGCCTGCCAGTCCTTCACAGGAGCAGAGCCGAAGCGGTGACCGAGAAAATAGCCCAGCGCGAGGCCGAGAACGAGGGCGATTATGGCAAGAAGTGTCGGATCCATTCGCCCCTGTTACGGGGAACGGAGCAAGAACGCCAGTATCTGACGCCGACTATCTACCTTTTTCGCCCGGCGAGCATGTTGACGATCAATCTGAACCCGATGGTGAAGGCCACGAAATAGACGGCAAAGCGAATTGCGAGCTCGTCGAAGCCTGCATCATCGCTGTAATACCGCCACAGGCAGCTCAGTGTCGCGAAGGCCAGGCCGGTCAGCGAGGCCTGCGACCAGCTGACGGGTTCAGGCCGCTTCACGCAGCTTTTTCAGTTTCTTCAGGGCCATGTTGCGCTTCAGGCGCGAAAGGTGGTCGATGAAGAGGATGCCTTCGAGGTGATCCATCTCGTGTTGCAAACAGGTGGCCATCAACCCGTCGAGGTCTTCCTCGTGGGTTTCGCCCTCGAGGTCCTGATAGCGCACGCGGCAGGTCGCCGGGCGGTCGACATCGGCGAAGATGTCGGGGACCGAAAGGCAGCCTTCTTGGTAGCTTGCCAGCTCTTCCGCCGGATCGAGGATTTCGGGATTGATGAAAACCCGCGGTTCCTTCTTCACCGGGTAATGGACATGCTCGTGCCCGTCGTGATTGCACGGCTCGGGCTCTGCATCCGTATCTTCGGGCTGAAGGTCGATCACCAGCACGCGCTTGGGCACGCCGACCTGAATCGCGGCAAGGCCGATGCCGGGCGCGGCATACATGGTTTCGAACATGTCGGAGACGAGTTCGTTCAGTTCATCGTTGAACTCGTCGGGTTCGACCTTGGTCGACACGGTCTTGAGCCGGGGGTCCGGCACTTCGAGGATTTCACGGATAGCCATGGGGTGCAGATAGTGGGATCGGAGGGAATCTTCAATCTTTGTTGGGTGCGCCTTCGACATCCGTCGAAGCCTTGCGGCGCCAGCCCACTCCCCCACCCGGCCACCCATAAAATACCGTGCCGTGGGTGGCCGGGTGGGGGAGTGGGCTGGCGCAGCCTCAAGGTCGGGACGGATGTCCCGACCGCACGCAACAAAAATTCAACTCACGGGCCGTCTTGCCCGCAGCGCCTGCGCCAATGTCCCCTCGTCGAGGTAGTCCAGCTCGCCGCCTACCGGCAGGCCATGGGCCAGCTGGGTGATGCGCACCGGATGCTCCTCCAGCCGTTCGGCGAGGTAATGGGCGGTGGTCTGGCCCTCCAGCGTCGCGTTCATGGCGAGGACAATCTCGTCCACCCCGCCTGTCTCCACGCGCGCCAGCAGGCTTGCGATGTTGAGGTCCTCGGGCCGCACGCCGTCCAGTGCCGAAAGCTTGCCACCAAGCACATGATACTTGCCCGTAAACAGCTTCGCCCGATCTAGCGCCCACAGGTCGGCCACATCCTCGACCACGCATAGCGATTTCATACCGCGGCGCGGGTCGGCGCAGATGCCGCAAGGGTTGGTGGTGTCGACATTGCCGCAGGTCTCGCATTCGACCAGCGCCTCGCCCACCGTCGCCAGCGCTTCGAGCAGGGCGGGAAGCGCGCTCTCGCGGCGCTTGACCAGCCACAGCACGGCACGCCGCGCGCTGCGCGGGCCAAGGCCGGGCAGGCGCGAGAGCGCGGCGGCCAATGTCTCGATCTCTTGCGATGCCATCCCTGCACAGATAGGGGCGCGGGCGGAACAGAGAAAGACCACAAAGGCCTGTAATGCGCATAATCTTCATGGGATCGCCGGATTTTGCCGTGCCGACGTTGCAGGCACTGGTAGATGCAGCGCATGAGGTGGTGTGCGTCTACACCCAGCCCCCGCGTCCGGGCGGGCGGCGCGGCAAGGAACTGACGCCGACGCCGGTCCACAGCCGCGCCAGCGACCTCGGCATCGAGGTGCGGCACCCCAAATCGCTCAAATCGGCCGAAGAGCAGGAAGCCTTCGCCGCGCTCGATGCCGATGTGGCTATCGTGGCGGCCTATGGCCTGATCCTGCCGCAAGCGATCCTCGATGCGCCGAAGCATGGCTGTCTCAATGTCCACGCATCGATCCTGCCGCGCTGGCGCGGTGCTGCGCCGATCCATCGTGCGGTAATGGCGGGCGATCCGGTGACCGGCGTGACGATCATGCAAATGGAAGCCGGCCTCGACACCGGCCCCATGCTGACGATGGCGCGCTCCCCGATCGAAGACAAGACGACCGGCGAACTGACCGAAGAGCTGGCCGAAATCGGCGCGCAGCTGATGGTCGGCACGCTGATCGATCTCGAGATGCTGCACCCGCTCGAACAGGACGACGCCAAGGCAACCTACGCCGCCAAGATCGACAAGTCCGAGGCGCGGATCGAGTGGGACCGCCCGGCAGAGGAGGTCGTGCGCCACATCCACGGCCTCTCGCCCTTCCCCGGCGTGTGGTTCGAGCTGGACGGCGTGCGAGTGAAGGTGCTGCGTGCCGAGGTCGCTGACGGCGCGGGCAAGCCCGGCGAAGTGCTGGACGAGCGGCTCGCCATCGCCTGCTCCGAAGGCGCGATCCGCCCCACCGAGCTCCAGCGCGCGGGCAAGCCCAAGATGGACCTCGAGAATTTCCTGCGCGGGAATGCCGTGGCGAAGGGGACCGTTCTGGCGTGATGATTAGAAGTGCTCGCCTCTCGACAGTCCTAACCGTCACGCTGCTGTCCGCGGGCGCTATTCTGCTCGCAAATGCACTCGGAATGCTACATCAGGGCGAGGAGATTTATTGGTTCGGCAAACTTGTGATCTGGTCCGCGTCTGCGGCGCTCCTCGCGTCCGTAGTGGCCGCAGCATCCGTTTTCTTTTCCGAGCGCACGACTCGTTGGGCCACTTTGGTAGCGCTACTGCTCACTGTGCCCATCGGCGTCGTGACGATGGCGCCTGCAGTGTGGTGCGCGTTCCTTCCGTGCAGTGACAGCATGTCAATTCCTGCTCCGTTGAACCTTCAAGGATTACTCCTGTTCTTGCCGCAGATTGCGACCCTCTTGCTTCTAAAGCGTCGGCAATCGTGACCCGCTTCGCGCTCACCCTCGAATTCGACGGCAGCCCCTTTTTCGGCCTCCAGCGCCAGAAGGACGGGCCGAGCGTGCAGCAGGCTGTC
>CATMNW010000115.1 GCA_950071875.1 uncultured Erythrobacteraceae bacterium
GACGAAAGCGAGTCCGTCGCCGGTAATGCGGTGGAGGATCGAGACCGCCATGTGCGGTCCCCATTTCCAGATCTGAAGGTGCGGTGCGATCGGGCGGTTGGCCATTCGTTTCGTCCGGTAGAAGGAATTGGAACGCCTCCCTTAGCGATATGACAGTGCGTGACAAGGCACGCGGCCTCGACAAATTGCGCAAATTTTTCGAATAGCGTGTGCATGACATGCATCCTTCTTACCGGCTCGAGCCGTGGAATAGGCGCAGCGGCCAAGGCTGCGCTCGAGGCGCGCGGCGCCAAGGTGATCGGCCAGGCCACCCAAAGTACCTCGATCGATACCGTCCCTGCCAACTTCTGCGAGCCCAGCGCAGCGCACGAATTGTGGGAAGCCGCGCTCGCCCGTTCCGGTGGCGCAATCGACGTGTTGGTCAATAATGCCGGGCTGTTCGACCCCAACCCGCTGGACCGTTCCGACATCGAATGGCTCGATGCCTGGGAAGATACCATGCGGATAAACCTGACAGCATCTGCCCAGCTTTCCCGGTTCGCGGTGAGGCACTGGCAGGCGCGCGGCGTAGCCGGACGGATCGTCCACGTGGCGAGCCGCGCGGGCCATCGCGGGGATTCGCCCGCGCATTGGCATTATGCAGCAAGCAAGGGCGGTATGCTGGCCATGCACAAGACCATCGCGCGCCAATATGCCGCCGACGGTATCCTGAGCTTTGCGATCACGCCCGGCTTCACCGATACGGCGATGGCCGGCGACTATCTCGAAAGCCGCGGGGGGCCTGGCCTCCTCGCCGACATCCCGCTTGGGCGCGTTGCCGAACCGGAGGAAATCGCGAGAATCGTCGAATTCTGTGCGCTCGATGCCCCGGCCAGCCTGACCGGCGCGACGCTCGACGCGAATGGAGCGAGCTATGTGCGCTAGGTTCCTCGCCCTTGCCGGTATCGCGGTCCTCGCGGCCTGCGCCCCGCCCATCCAGACGCTGGCGCCCCTTCCCGAACCCGAACAGGTCACGCCGCGCCAGTGGGCCGCAACCTGTTCCGAATGGGACGAGTGGGACAAGCCCGCCCCGCCCTACCGGATCCACGGATCGACCTACTATGTCGGCACCTGTGGCATCTCCGCGATCCTGGTTGCAGGCGAAGGCGGCCACCTGCTGATCGACACGGGAACCGAAGCCGGCGCCAAGATCGTCCTCGACAATATTGGCAAGCTCGGCTTCCGGCCCGAGGAAATCGCGAGCATCCTCTACAGCCACGAACATTTCGACCATGTGGGCGGACATGCGCTCGTCAGGGAAGCGAGCGGCGCACATGTCGTCGCGTCACCCGATGCTGCCGAGGTACTGCGAACCGGCGAAGACGGTTCGGGCGATCCGCAATATGGAATGCACGACCCGATGGAACCTGTGGGTGTCGATGTGATCGTGCGCGACGGCGACACGGTCCGCAGCGAAACAGCCACTCTTACTGCGATTGCAACTCCCGGGCACACGCCGGGCGCGTTGAGCTGGGCCTGGCAATCGTGCGACGATGCAGGCGAATGCATCGGCATCGTCTATGCCGATTCGCTTTCCCCGATCAGCCGTGACGGTTATCGTTTCTCAGACAACCCCGAATATGTCGCCGGTTTCCGCGCCGGCCTGCAACGTCTGCGGGAAACCGATTGCGATCTCCTGCTGACACCCCACCCTTCTGCAAGCGGCATGGTGAAACGCGCAGCGACTGGCACGATGGCTGGCGGGACCACGTGCATCCAGTATGCCGATTCCATCGAAAAGCGTCTCGATGCCCGTCTTGCCGAGGAGGTCGCCGGTGGCTGACAGTTGGAAACTTTATGCCGAAGTGGCGAAGGACGTGGCGACAGCCGCGCTGGTCGCGCACGAGGAATCGCTCGATTTTCCTGCCAACTGGGTCGTCACGGGAATGGAAATCGCCGACGACCGTCCCGATGACTGGACTTTCGAAGTCTATTTCGACTGCAAGCCCGAACCTGCCGACATCGAGCTGGTTTCCGAGCTCTTTGCCGGAAAAGCACCGGATTTCGATGTGCAGAAACTGCCGGACACGGACTGGGTGACCGAAAGCCAGAAGGGCGTCGATCCGATCCGCGCAGGGCGCTTTCACGTGCGCACGCCCGACCATCGTGCCGATGCGGACGCTGTCGATTTCGTCATCCCGGCCAGCCAGGCCTTCGGTACAGGCCAGCACGAAACGACGGCCGGCTGCCTTGCCATGCTGGACCTGATGAAGCGCGAAGGCGTGGTCGCGCGCAATCACATCGATGTCGGCACCGGCACAGGCCTGCTCGCATTTGCCGCGATGAATTTGTGGCCCGGCGCCACTGCCACCGCATCGGACATCGACCCGGTATGCAGCGGTGTCGTTCAGGCGAACATGGCCGGCAACGGTATTGCCGAAGGTGACGGTCCGGGTGAACTTACCATGGTCATAGCCGACGGAATGGATGACGCGCTGCTGCGCCTGCGTGGCCCGTACGACCTGTTCATCGCCAACATCCTGGCAGCGCCGCTCGTCGATCTCGCCCCGTCCTTTGCCGACGCGATCGAACCGGGTGGCAACCTGCTTCTGGCAGGACTACTCGAAACGCAGGAAAAACGCGTGCGGCGGGCTTATACCGCCTGCGGTTTCCGGCTGTCGCGCCGCCTTGTGAAGGGTGACTGGTCGATCCTGTGGCTGCGCAAAAGCCCGGTGCGGTGAAACGCGTATCGAAGTGGCTGGCATGGGCCATAGCGATACCGGCGACAATGGTGACCGCGTTCCTGATTGCGGCATGGATCGGCAGCGCGATGCCGCGCAACGGCGATTGGCGTCAAGCCGATACCGGGGTCGACATCATGATCGAAACCAACGGTGTCCATACGGCCATCGTCATGCCGCTGGTTACCCGGCAAAAGGACTGGAGTACCGACTTTCCATCAAGCGACCTCGTATCTCCTTACCGCCCCTACACGCATGTTTCGGTAAGTTGGGGGGAGCGCGAGGTTTTTCTCAATACACCGACCTGGGCCGACATAACGCCCGGCACCATCATCGGGGCGTTATCCGGCGGAAACGGCCTGCTGCATGTCGCGCACTACGTAAGGCCCGCACCCGGCGACGCCTTGCGTACCTTGCGCATTTCGGAAACCGAGTACGCTCGACTGGTTGCCGCGATCGAACGGAACGTCCTGCCGGCGGCCGAACGTGTCATCTATTCCGGCTATTTCGCCAATGACGTCTTCTATGACGCGCCGGGTAGTTATCACCTCGGAAATACCTGCAACCAGTGGACCAGCGAAACGTTGGCAAAAGCAGGCATAAGGACGGGCCGCTGGACACCGCTTGCGGGTGGCGTGATGCGCTGGGTACCCGAGCAAACCCTCGACAACCCGCAATAGGCACGGCTAGACGCCCACCATGCCCGAAGTCACAGAGCCTCCGGTCTCCGGACCCGGGACCCTTCCTTCAACCAATCCGAACCATCTCGTCACGCGGCGCCGCTCCCTGGCGAAGGCGATATCCTGGCGCATCGTCGGCTCGCTCGATACGCTGCTGCTTTCCTTCCTGCTGATTACCTATCTGGGACCGGTGTTCGGTCTCGATCACTCCACAGGCGAAGCAATGGGCACGGCCAGCCTGATTGCGGTGACGGAAGTCATCACCAAGATGGTGCTGTACTATTACCACGAACGGTTCTGGGAAACGCGCAACTGGGGCACTTCGGCTGCCGGGACCGGCCGGCGCGAAAGCTATTCACGCACCACGACCAAGACCGCAACCTGGCGCATCGTCGCGTCACTGGATACAACGCTGCTGGCCTGGCTGTTTACAGGAAGTGTGGCGACAGCCCTTTCCATTGGCGGGCTGGAAGTCGTCACCAAGCTGGTCCTTTATTTCTTTCACGAACGGATCTGGGCAAATGTCGCTTATGGCGTGGTTTCTTCCGATGCGCCGGGACGATCTTCGGGAGAACCGGTGGAAGCCTGACCTTCGTATTGCGCAGCATCGTAAGCCACAGTCCTGCGCACGACTTCCTGCATCATTTCCATCCGTTCCGGCGTCGGCGTACGGGTTCGGGCGATCATCACCGCAACTGCATACGTACGCCCTTCCGGCGAAGTGATCAGACCGACATCGTTATAGCCGGATTGCTCTCCGTCGAAAAACTGCCCGGTCCCGGTCTTGTGCCTTACCAGCCAACTCTCCGGCGCACCTGCCTTCAATCGTCGTGGACCGCTTTTCGTTCGTGAGAGTGTGCCCAGCAGCCGCTCGGTGGAGGCCGCCGACAGCAGATCGCCCTTGAACAGGCGCGCCAGGGCTTCAGCAATCGCAACTGGCGGCGCTCCGTCGAGCGGATCTGCAAGATAGCTTTCGAATGCCGCCCGCCGGACATCGTCGGAAACTCTGTCGCGTGCATCGAAAAATGCCGGCCCGACCGAATAGGACTGCCGCCATTCGAGCCCGGCGATGGCACTTTGCTTGGTGCGTTCATCGGTTCCGAAACGAATACTGGCCAAGCCGTTACTGTCGAGGAAGTCCTGTACCGTTTCGGGTCCACCTACCCTGCGCAGGATCCGATCGTTTGCCGTATTGTCGCTTTGCGTAATGGCTCGGTCGATCAGGTCTGCATAACTGGACGAAAAGCTTCCGTCGCGAACGACAATCCGGCGGACCGGCTGGTAGAACACGGTAAGATCGGCGCTGCGCAGTACGACCGGTTCGGCGAGATCGAGATTGCCGCGGTCGACAGCATCCAGTGCGGTCATGGTCACCCACAGCTTGCTGACGCTTTGCTGCGGGAAAAGCTGCAAACCATTGAAGTGAAAGGTGCGCTCTGCCTGCAGGTCCTGCACAGCGATTCCCACGTGGCCGCTGAACGTCCCTCCGATGCGGCTTATATCGCGATCGAGCGCCTGCTCGGCCGGCGTCAGGGGAACAGGCTCGACCTCGCTGGCAGCCTGTTCGACCAGCGGATCGCTGCGAACGGGATCCATCCTTGGAAGCCAGACCACCATGAGCGCGAGCAGGAGAATGGGGATGACGATCAGCAGGAAACGGAAAGGTAGGGTCACCCCCCTTCAACGTACAGCCGCTTGCAAGTTCCGCTATTCTTTCAGGAAGTCAGCCCCGAATCCGCTGCATGTTCCCCCGGCAGGGGCCGACCGACGTCGAGCAGAGCCCGGACACGCTCGGAAAACATCAGATTGCCCTGGGGATAATGCTTCTCGTGAATCCGCACGAGGGCATCGAGCTTGTCGGGACCCAGCGCATCGCGGAATTGCGGCCCCAGCGCGCTTTTGCCGAAATGCGGGCGGGTGTCGGGCTCGTACTGCATGACCAGTCTTTGCAGCCGTTCCAGCCACGCATAGTCGCGCGGATCGGCAAACAGGTCGATCGCAGCCATCGGTTGATGGGCATTGGCTGCAAAGTGCGGGTGAGCGGTGTCCGGCAATTCACGCACGGAGATGATGCCCTTCAGATAAAAGCCCAGGTCGCGCAGGTCGTCGGCTTCGCGCATGATGAACTTCACCACGGCCGGCGCCTTTTCCAAGGGTACGAAGAACGCCAGGTTGTAACCGGTGAAGGTGGTGGAAAAGAGGCCGCGCGTGATGCTCGGGGCCCGGCTTTCCTTCAGTCCGGGCTTGGGATCGTAAAGGTAATCCAGATCGCCTGGGTCGGTAATTACCCGTTCGCTTTGCTTGAGATCCAGCCAGTCGATGAACCGCTGCATGGCTCGGCGCAGTCGCGGCAGGAAGCGGTCGAGCCGATAATAGTGCTTGAGAACCCAAGCGGCCATCTTGCCGCTTCCGCTGGCCTTTGGATGCGCGCCGGGCCCCTGCGATTTGTCGCATTGCGACAGGACGTGAAGCATGATGACCGGATCGTTCGGGTCGGTATAGGGCATGACGGCCCAGTTCACGGCCATCGCCCCCTGCTTGAGTTCGGCCAGTTTGGACATGCGGCTCATCGAACTGACCGAAATATACGGCTCCAGCGGCTTGGTCTCCAGCACCAGTTCAACGATCGGTGCGATAGTTCCGAAGGACAGGGCCACATGGGCAAATTCCGGATCGCCGCGCGAAAGCGTCACGCGGTTACCGGCCCCGTCCAGGAAAGTGAGTTCCACGATACTGTCGGCCATGACCGCACGCGGGCCGAAGCCATGGGTGCCCGTGGCAAGCGCCCCGATGACCGACTGTTCCATGTAATTGCCGGAATTGAGCAGTCCGCGATAATGTTCGTCGCGCAGATAGGTCTTCAGATCGCGGATCGATACCGACGCCCCGACCCGCACGGTCTGGCTGACCGGATCGTAGGACATGGCGTTCAAGCCGCCCTCGCGCATCAGCATCGCCGTGACGCCGGGGATGACCTGCACACCATTGTAACTGTGCGATTGCCCGACGCAGCAATATTTGCCCTCGGCGATCAGCTTGCCGAGACTTGTCTCGTCCTTCGGGATGCGCGCTTCGGTCAGCGTGCGAAAGACGTGAATGAAGGAGCGCACCCAGCGCTTTCCTTCCGCGCCTACGGCGCGCGCGTCCGCCCTGCGCGTCATCTCCCGGCGAATACTGCCAATCACCTGTCGTGTCCCCCTCTGGTCACCCCTGACACCACAAGTCTACCGCGCCCGACAACAATTGGCGAGGATGGGAACGACATCCTCGGGATACGGAACAAGGCGCGCTCCAAACCGCTCAGGACAGCGAAACACATTCATGGAGCCATCATGACCAAGACACTTCTGATCACCGGCGCATCGACCGGTATCGGCGCGGCGACTGCCAGAGCAGCCGCAAACGAAAGCTGGAATGTCGCCCTGCTTGCCCGTTCCAAGGACGCGCTGGACGATCTCGCCTCCGAAATCGGCGAAGGCGCGCTGGCTATCGAATGCGACATCACCGATCGCCAGGCGCTGGCCGAAGCGGTCGATCAGACAGTCGGGCATTTCGGCGGTATCGACGCGGTTTATGCCAATGCGGGCACCGGTGTCTCGAAGCCGGGCATCGAGAAGGGCGATCCCGATCAGTGGCACGACATGATCCATCTGAACGTGCTGGCCGTCCTCACCACGGCGCACGAAACCCTGCCTCACCTGCGCAAGACCAAGGGGCATTTCATCGTGACCGGATCGAAGGCCGGCCGCGATCACTGGCCTGCCTCGGCGTTCTTCGATTCGGACGCAGGGCCTTGCCCGCCGTCCCACTCTTGTGCCTCCTATCGCTACCGGCGCTGTCCTACTCCCGGGGTTTTGATTCTCAACTCAACGGCCGAGTCGAGCTTTGGCAGCTGCTGTGGACCAAATTGGTATGCTCTGGCACCGTTCAGTGATCATAGCGTCGCAGCCAGGCCTGCGAACCTTGGTACTCAATATCGAATTGGCTTAGCTCTGATCTG
>CATMNW010000116.1 GCA_950071875.1 uncultured Erythrobacteraceae bacterium
CAGAAGCCTGGGCACCCAGAACAGCAACGACACCCCGTTTCGGACACCCCGATTGGGGACCCGACAATGATACCCCGCCTCGGACACCTTTTCATTGGGGACCTGAGGCTCTCCAGGTTCGACAGGACCTTTGTCCTCTCGCGAACCCACCAGAGGAGGAAGAAGAGGTTTTCCAGACTCTCGAAACCGTCGAGGAAAAAGAGGAGGCCACAGAATGGCTCCGGATATTCAACTTTGCCGAGAGGTTTACGGCGAATCTCCGAGCCTGCCCGTGAGCGAGGATGCGCCGCTCAGCCCGCTCAATGTCTATGCCCGCAGCAAGGTCGCGGGGGAGCAACTGGTGCACCATGCGAGTGCCGCGGGCCTGCGCGCCAGCCTGGTCAGGTTTTCGAACGTCTATGGATGTATTCACGACCATTCCGACCGGGTTGTCCCCGCCTTTGCGCGCACCGCTGCCGAAGGAGGCGTCCTGCGGCTCGAAGGAGCCGACAACCTGTTCGACTTCACCCATATCGATGATGCGACCGACGGTCTCTACCGGTCGGTGATGGCGACCATGGCTGGCGAGGCGCTGCCCCCGATCCATTTCCTCACCGGAAGCGGCACGACGCTTCGCAGGCTGGCCGAACTTGCGATCGAATGTGCGCGCGCGCCGGTCGAAATCGTCCTCGCGCCGCCGCGGAGCTACGATGTGAGCCGCTTCGTAGGCAACCCCGAGCGCGCGATGGTCCAGCTTGGCTGGCAACCTCGAACCGGGATCGAACGTGGGATGAAGGACCTCGTGGACCGGTTCGCGATGGGCGAACTGGTGGGCGCGTCGGTCCCCTTCATCGATGGGATGACCGGAACGGCAGGCCTCGGTTCCGGGTTGAGGTAGGGCGTCGTCGATCAGGGCGAGGCGTTAAAAAGCCTCGGGAATGCGCGCGATACTATCGGCATGGCACCGAGTACGAAAAGCAGTTTCTTCAATGCCTGTTTGAAAACGTGAGTTTTGATCTCTCGGACGAATTCTTCGCGAGATGTGCGGACGAGGCCAAAGCTTTCCCGCATCAGCGGTCGGGCGGGAAAGCCGTCAGGCGACCCAAGTTCCTGTTGTGCCTGAAGCGAAGCTGCCCGGAGCCGAAGCTGGGCGATCGAAAACCGCACGGCGTAACGCTGGCTGATTGAATCGCCATGCACACGATAGGAGACGAGCGCTTCTTCGTGGTTTGCCATCCTCGTGAGCGGAGCCATGCGGAGCCAAAGATCCCAATCTTCGCCGTAACGGATGCCGGGGCGGTACCCTCCCGCGCGCTCATAGACCTCGCGTTTCATCATCACGCTCGAATGGCAAAACGGCACCAGGCGAGACATCAGTCGTCGAATTTCGGGATCATGGGTTGGACGGGTCAGTCTCGCCAAGGGCCGGCTTCGATTGTCTATCATCGTCACTTGTGAACCCATTAGACCAAGTCCGTGATCCGCTTCGAGGCGTTCCATCTGGAGCGCAAAGCGATCTGGCCTGGCCAGGTCGTCTGCGTCGAGGCGCGCAAGGTATGGGGCGGCGCTGTTGGCTATTCCCAGCCGGAGGCAGTCGGATAGCCCGGGGTCTGGAAGGAATAGCAGTCTTATCCGCTTGTCCTGCCGGGCAAACCCGGAGAGGATTTCAGCCGTCTCATCGGTGCTGCCATTGTCGACGATGACAAGTTCGAAATCGCCCATGGTCTGCCGAAGAATGCTGCGAACTGCTTCCCCCAGATAATCTGCGCCATTCTTGACGGCCAGAATGGCTGCGATGCGAGGGACAGAAGCCATTTCGGTGACGAGTACTCGGGACAATTTCAAGGCCCGTTCGATGCACGTGATTGCAGGACCGTGCAAGTGCGGAAAACACGGAGAAATCGGGAGGATAATCGCCAAAGCAGCCGGGCATTGTCTAGGCAAATGCTCCCACTGGCGGTTCGCCGCTGATCGGCCAGTGGAGGGCATGCCTCGCCCACGAAAACCGGCCAGCCCATTTCGCAATTTCAACTCGTCGCCCGAGGTGATCCGGCTGGTGGAACAGGTTCCGAGTCATGTTCGCCGGCGACATCCGCAGGCTTTATTGGGGAACGGGATTGGTGGATCTGCGGGTCTAGAATGCCTTGCGCAGTTCGATCTCGACAATCCGTCCGATCGGGTCTCGATATGCCTTTTGGTAGGCGAGCGGGGTCACCCCGTCGTCGTCCGAAACGATCTGGCGGTCATTGGCGACGTTGATGATCGACAGTGAGACGCGCGCACCTTTGGTAAAGCCGGACGGCTGCAGGATGCGATCGAGATCGGTGAAGGCCCGAACATTGACGGTGGCGAGGCCGCCGAAGTCGAGCCTGTCCTGCGCGCTATTTCCAGTAATCAGGCGCGAAGCCGAGCGCCATTGCGTGGCCATGCGAATTCCCTGGCCACGCGCCGATAATGCGGCGCTTGCATCGAGGATATGGCGCGGCCGTCCGCCGCCCAGGCCGATGGCGCCTCCTTCGAGCAGGTCGATCGGGGAGGCCGCATCGCTCAAAAAAACGCGATCGCGCAGCGCCAGCGTATGGGCGAGAACGAACTGCAGGCGCGTCCCCGCTCCCGGCGGAATTGCGATATAGGAATCACTTCCCGCATCATCCGCAGAGTTTGACGGGCTGGCTGTCTCGGAGCCCCCAATGGGGAGGAGAAACGAGGCACCCCATCGCAGCTCTTCTCGTTCCTGGCGCGCGAAATTCACCGGTCGGCCATCGACGGCGATCAGCAGTCCTGCTCCGTCGCGGACGAACCGATCGGCAAATGCCGTGTAGAAGGGCAGGCTCGCAGAAGAAACGAACCCGATCGTATCGCGCAACGTTTCCCCGCGATAATCGGCGAATACATTCAACCCGATCTCGGGCCAGGGCGATGCGTTGATGGCGAAGCGGCGTGTTTCGTGGGTCGCGGAGCGCAAACCGGCATTGCCGCCGCTGAGGAAGTCCACATCCACCGTCTGACCGGTCGGCAGATCGACGATCCGGATATTCGGCGTGATGGTAAGCGGGTCGCCCAGCACCTCGACCGGAACCGGAAGATTGGCGCGCTCGAACGATGCCGTAATGGAAAGCGGTGCGATCGGTTGCCAGAGTGTACCGATGGTGATCCGGTCGAGCACCCCCGCGCCTTCGACATCGCTTCGCGCATAATCGAAGCTCATGTTCAATTCGCCGAGCCCGGAAAGGACATCCTGCCGTGCGCTTGCGATGGGAATATCGACTCCGACTTCACCGCCGCGGGTCCGGCGCGACACATCGCGCAATCTCCGGCCTGCGCCGAAATCGCTGACCGAGGTTTGTGTATCGCGGCGGAACTCGAGCGCGCCGCGCACTCGTGCATCGCCTGCGGGCAGTGCGAGTAGCGGGCCGAGTGCGTTGAGCCGGACGCCGTCCGTCGCGCCGCGCGAGTTGCTGCGTCCGGTGGTGATGGCAAAAAATGCGTCGAGCGGTTCGACCGCGGGATCCACCCCGGCAGGCAGCCGGGGCCCGGCCGCGATCCCCGCCGGGGCAAAATCCGCTTCAAAGGATCTTGCGCTGCGATTGCGCTGGCCTGCCAAGCTGATCAGCCAGCGACCCACGTCGGCATTGAGCACCAAATTGCCGCTGGCGCTATCGAAGGCGAAGCTTTGTTCGAGCGGCGTGCGCGAATAGGCCCGCAGGATTTCGCCTCCCGCATCGGTAAACAGGGCATTGGCCAGTCCATTGAGACTGTCGTCGCGCGACCAGCGGCCCCGCAGGTTGAAGCTGGCGGACAGCCAAGGCGCCAAGCGGTTCGCACCGGCGAGGCTGGCTTCGATCACATGCGAATCCGGCTTGAGGGTTCGCGCTGCGGCTATGTCTGCTGTGTCGGTCAGGCCGAATATCGGAAGGTCGCGCGCAAAGGCCGGTTGGGCCAAATCGCGATCGGATTCCAGCAAGGCATCGGAATCGCGATAGCGGAGCGCGGCATTGAGCCGGTCGCGACCGGCGATCCTCGTCAATGCGATCTCGCCGCGCCCCTCTGCCCATCCCCCTTCGGTCGCGAACCTTGCACTGGAGGTGACGACGGCGCTTCGCAGCTGTTTCTTGAGGACGATATTGTACACGCGCCGATTGGGAACGCCGCCCGCCATCTGGCTGCTTCCGCGCGGAAGCACTTCGAGCGCATCGATCGCTTCGGCCGGCAGGTCCTCGATATCCTCGATCCCTGCGACGCGCTCGCCATCGACTAGGAAGACCGGGTCTTCATCGCCGTTCTGCGCCTTGATCTCGTCGAGGAATTCGCCGACGGTGGCCGAACCGTAGGATTCAACATCGCTTTCATCGAGGCTGCGCTCCGGCTTGATCCCGCGCAGAGCCGGCATGATGAAGCGGTCGGCAGTGATGACGATGCGGTTTTCCTCGCTCGACTGCTCGGCCGCCGCTTCCTGTGCAGCAAGCTCGAGCGGAAATCCCGACAGGGCAAGGATTCCGATCGCGGTGAGGCTGGTCTTCATAGGCCTTTCCGAACCAAAGAGGGCGGAGGACCGAGGTCCCCCGCCCCCCTGGAGGGCTTCCAAATTGGAGAAAGCCTCAGGAACGTCAGAGCTGCGCCGACATGCCGTTGAAGTGCACGAACAGGCCGCCGGTGGTGCCCAGTTCCTGGACTTCGGTCACGATGCCGGGATTGTTGCCGGGGCACGCGCCGCCGACGGTCGGAACCGACTGCCCGCTGGTGGTCGTCGCGCCGAAGCCCGACAGGTTGTAGCCCGTATACTGGCCGGTCTTGCGCGGATCGGAATTGATGTTCGAATTCAGGGCCGTGTTGCGGCGCAGGTTCACTTCGTGATGGATGACGTTGCCCGACTTGCCAGCCACGGTGTCCCACTCGCAGGTGGCGATATAAGCGGTTTCGGTTTCGAACGTGAAGCTGACGGCATTGGCATTGTCCTGCGCGGCCTTGTTGTTCCAACCGAAAGCGAGCTGGACGTCGCCCTTGCCGACGAAGCCGGTGCCGGTTTCGGCGTCGAAGGTAACCGCAGCAAGCGCGGCGGAAGACATGGCGAGAGCGGCGAGACCGCCGAGAATCGAAATGGTTTTCATGGGTATGCTCCTGGGTGCAAAAAAGCGTGCTGTCCCCGTGATCTTTGTGATCGATGGGATGCCCAGAAGATTACCGAACCATTTACCCTTATCCCATTCAGCGTTCGGCCAAATCGACGTTATCCTTCGACAGCGAAACAGGTCTTTTGCTGTTGAATTTCATTCTATTTCGGGCGCGGACGACGCCAGGAGCGCCAGTTCCGTGCGACTCTGCACGTTCAATTTTTCGTAGATTCGGTGAAGGTACACCTTCACCGTTCCCTCGGTCACTCCGAGCTCGGTCGCGATCGCGCGATTGCGCATCCCGCGGGCGATCAACCCGGTGACGGCGCGCTCGCGCTTGGTCAGACAAGTCAGGGGATGCTGGCCCTTCTTACCGTCGTTCATTGTATAGGACAGGGCGCGATCCATCGCCTCGCGATCGATCCAGCGCTTGCCCTGGCATACCTCCCGCAGGCAGCGCACCAGCAGGTGTTCGGCTCCTTCCTTGAGCAGGATGCCGTCGACGTTGAGCGACAGCGCCTCCACCAAGCAATGATCGGCGAGGCTTGCAGTAAGCAGAATGATTGGCCGCTGATCTCCGCGGGCGCGCATCGTTCGAAGCACGTCCATCCCGCTCATCTGCGGCATTGAGACGTCCAATACCAGGATGTCTGGGCGCACGGAGGAGAGCGCTTCAAGAACGGAGGTGCCATCGCTGGCGCGCCCCACCACTTCGAATTCGCTGTCGCGCAGGATCGATTCCACCCCCGAGAGTACGAGAGGGTGATCATCGGCAATCATTACCCGCGTCATGACAATCGCTCCATTGGCAGAGAAATACGTGTACGCGAACCCGAATTAAGCGCCACTATTTCCAAGTCCCCGTCCAGCTTTTTCACGCGCTCGGAAAGGGAAAGCGGCAAGTGCAATATGGTCTCGCCGTCCTCCGCGATCATCGCGGAATTGAAACCGCTGCCGTCCTCGAATATCGTCAGCAACAGACGGCCGGATTCCACCAGGCATTCGACCGCGATTTCCCGGGCACCGCCGTGTTTTACCGCGTTCGCTGCAGTTTCCCTCAGCATCAGTCCGATTTCGCGCTGGCACTCCGCCGAAATGGTCAAGCGCTCCGGAGAGTACCCCAGAGTGCAAGTCACGCCCCACTGGCGGGAAATCCGCGCCAGTACCTGCGCCATTTCCGCCCCGAAATTCTGCTCAACGACATGGCCGGGTTGGCCGCGCAAACGAGCAATCAGTGCGCGCAGGTCGGCATGTTCGGCCGTGAGTTCGCTGCGGAGCTTGTCGATCTCGGCCTGCAGGGGGCCATTATCCGAGAACATCCCGTGCATGGCGTTGAGCCGGTACGAGGCCCCCGCGATAATCTGGACCACGCTATCGTGAAGATCGCGTGCGAGCGTCAAGCCGCTCTCCGCTGCGACCCGTTCTTCCAGCGATCGCTCGCGCGATGTCCGATCGAAAAAGCGCGCTACGCCTTTCGCAGCCGTGCGGGCTTCCTTCAGGTCGTCGACCGACAAGCCTGAAGTGCCGGCGAGCACGATCCAGCCATGGATATCGATCGTGGAAAATGGCGCGGCGGCAAAACGGTCGAAGTCCAGGATCTGGTCTATATAGTGCTGCGAATTAGCGGGTCGCTCTACCAGGCGGCCGGCTTCCTCTTCGAGAGCGACAACGCCTCGGGCGTCCCCCAGCAATCCCGATGCTCCCGCGGCAAGGTCGAAAAACGGTTGCAGCACTTGGGGCTCGAAGCGCTGATAATCATAAGCCTTGCCGGTGGCCGTGCTTCTGTAAACCCAGGGTTCCTCGTCATCCCACCAGAGCACAGACACCTTTGGCGCCCCGCTGCTCTTGATCAGCGTTTCCAGTATTTCGCGCAAGGAGGTCTCATTCTTTCCCAGATCGCTGTGTGCGGATTGCCAGGCAGCTTGGAGATGCTGCCCGAACCAGACGAAAAGAGCGGAAACCACCAACAGGTAGCTGGTACGAAAGATCAACCGTTGCAGCTCGAAGTCGCCTTGAGCGAATTGCAGCGAGAGCGCGCCTGCCAGGAAAAAAGCGCCCGTCACAACCAGAGCGGTCATGGCGGTCGCGCGCCAGTTCCAGCGAACCGCAGCGGAAAACAGCAGGAAAACGAACAGCGTGAAAAATGGGCTGGTATAACCATCGGTCAGGTAAACCATGACCGAGAACAGCAGGATATCGACGACATGGAAAGGCCATGCGAATTTCCAGTTTCGCCGCCAATTATCCCAAGTCAGAAACAATGCTCCGACCGCGAAA
>CATMNW010000117.1 GCA_950071875.1 uncultured Erythrobacteraceae bacterium
CGCCCCATTTCTTGAGCTGGTCGAAGTCGGTCGGGGGAAGGTCGAGCAGGCGCGTGATGACCGTGAACGCGTACCGCGTGGTGTAGTCGCGAACGAGGTCGGCCTCGCCCTTGTCTGCGATGCCGTCGATCAGCTCGTGGGCGACCGGCGTGAGGAAGGAGACGACCCTCAGCGCGCAATCGCCCTCGTCGGTGCCCGCGGCTTCCTGGGTGTTGCCGCGCGGATAGACGGGAAAGGCCGCTGGCAGCTTGGCTGCCCAGGCCGAGGTGTATTCAACCTTGTCGCCGCAATTTTCGCCGCCCGGCGCAACGGCTGCACGCGCAGCTGCCTGCATGGCTTGGGTCGGCGCGGCGCCTCCGGCCATCGCCTTGGCTGCCGGGGCGGCGGCAATCTTGCTGCGCCCGCCGACCAGTTCGGCTGCACGGCTTCGCGCAGCTTCGATCGCGCGGGGGGATTTGTCGATGTTCGGAACTGCTGCGTTGCCGGTGCCCGACAGGGCTGCGTTGCCCTCATTGCGGTTGGCGAGGTCCGGGTCGGTCATCAGTTCATCGTTGAGTGCCTGTTCGCTGGCCGGGTCCATGGCGTCGCCCGCCGCCTCGTCATCGGCACCGCCGCTGCATGCAGCGAGAACGGTAAACGGAATGACACAGGCGAGCAGGCGACGTTTCATCAGGAGACCTTTCGGCTTGGAACACAGGCGGCAATGGTCGGGAATTGCAGAGCTTTCCAGCCCTCCATCGGCACATGCACCATAGCGGGACAACGCGGCGCCAGAAAGTAAAAGGGCGCCGCCCGCCTTCTTTTGGAAGGTCGGACGACGCCCTCACGACCCGAAAGGGAGCCGTGATTTCCGACCGTGGGTGGGCACGGCCGGAACTGGGAATTTCGTTTATCCGCAGCGCGTGTTCGAACGGTCGATCGAACGGCCCAGCAGCGCACCCGCAGCACCGCCGAGGATCGCACCCAGGGTACGATCGCCTCGGCCAGCTACTTCGTGGCCAAGCAGAGCGCCGACACCTGCACCGACCAGCAGGCCGGTAGTGCCGTTGTCGCGGCGGCAGTAATAGCGTCCGTCGTTACCGCGCCATACGCGGGTATCTGCGCGGACCGGCTGGCCATAGTAACGGTCGTAACCCATGTAATACGGGCGCGCTTCATAGCTGCGGCGATCATTGCGATAGCGGCGGTCGTCCCGGTAATCGCGGTGGTTGCGATACTTGCGCTTCTTGCCATGCTCGAACGTCATATCCCCGGTAACAGCCGCATGCGCATTGGGGCTGGCATGCAGGGCCGGGGCAGCGGTAGTCGGAACAGCAACGGCAAGGCCGGTTGCAGCGATTGCCATCGAGGCAGTCTTGAGAAGCGTGGTCATGGGTTGATCCTTTTGGTCACTTTCCGGCGGGGGAACCGGTGATGACGTTCAGCTTTAGAGTTCCCAACCTGAACCAAATGCAACGGCAGTGTCAGATTTCCGTTTTTCGACGAGCCGATGATCTACAACCGACGAAATGAGGGTTGCTGGCGCTTTGCACCGGGCCTAGCGGGCTTGCATGACTGCCAGTGGCCCTTCCCCTCTTGATCGCAAAGGTCTCGCGGCCGCGTTCTCCGCTTATGTGATCTGGGGGTTTCTGCCGCTTTATCTGATTCTGGTGATGAGCGTCCCGGCATTCGAATTCGTCGGCTGGCGAATCATCTGGACGCTTCCGCTGTGCCTCATGATCGCGCTTTACCGCCGCCAACTGCCCGAACTCCGTGCAGCACTGACCAACCCAGGCACCCTGGGGCTACTGGCCGCAAGTGCCATGCTGATCGCGGTGAACTGGGTCGTCTATGTCTGGGCCATCCAGAACGGCCACGTCTATGCGGCCAGCCTCGGGTATTACATCAACCCGCTGGTGAACGTGCTGCTTGGAACGATCCTGCTGGGCGAAAGATTGAGCCGGCCGCAGTGGCTTGCGGTCGGGCTTGCCGCGATCGGTGTTTCCCTGCTCGCGGCCGGTGCGCTCACCACGCTCTGGATCAGCCTGACGCTGGCGCTCAGTTTCGGCACCTATGGCCTGATCCGCAAGCAGGTGGACGTTGGCGCGGTACCCGGACTGACCATCGAATCTGCGCTTCTGCTCATACCTTCTGCAGGGGTCGTTTGGTACTTCGCGCAGACCCAGGGCTCTTCGTTCGCGATCTCGCCCGGGCTGTCGCTTGCGATCATGGCGGGCGGTGCGCTTACCGCGTTTCCACTGCTGCTGTTCGCCATTGCGGCGCGCAAGTTGCCCTATTCGACGCTCGGCTTCATCCAGTTCCTCGCTCCGAGCATCGTATTCATTCTTGGTCTGACTGTGTTCGGCGAAGAATTGAAGCCGGCGCAGGCCGCCTGTTTCGCGTGTATCTGGGCGGCTGCAGCAATCTTCGTCTGGGATATGGTCGCCCGGTCTAGGAGACCAACTGCCAGTTGAGCGTCTCTCCGGCGTGGAACGGCACGACCTCCGCCTCCCCGCCGTCGATTGTCGCAGGCACTTCTACAGGGCGTTTCTCCAGCGTCACCCGCTCCTCGTTCGGTTCGAGGCCGTAGAACGCTGGTCCCGCCAGGCTGGCAAAGGTTTCGAAGTGCGGCAATGCACCTTCGTCCTCGAAGACCTGGAGATAACTTTCGAGGGCAAACGGGGCGTTGAAGATCCCCGCACAGCCGCAATCGCTTTCCTTGGCGTGCCGGTGATGCGGTGCGCTGTCGGTGCCAAGGAAGTATTTCGGGCTGCCACTCGTTGCCGCTCCCCTCAGGGCGAGCCGGTGCTGCTCTCGCTTGGCGACCGGCAGGCAATACATGTGCGGGCGGATGCCCCCCACCAGAATATCGTTTCGGTTTATGTGGAGGTGCTGCGGCGTAATCGTGGCCGCGACATTCGGTCCTGCGCTCTCTACAAAACTCACGGCCTGCATGGTGGTGATGTGCTCGAAGATGACCTTGAGCGTCGGCAGGCGGTCGACAAGAGGCTGGAGTATCCGGTCGATGAAGACGGCTTCGCGGTCGAAAATGTCGATGTCGGGCGTCGTAACCTCGCCGTGGACGCAAAGGGGCATCCCGATGTCGGCCATGCGTTCGAGTACACCCATGATGTTGGCGACGTCGGTCACGCCATGCGCCGAATTGGTCGTCGCGCCAGCAGGGTAGAGCTTGGCTGCGGTCAGGACGCCATCACCGTGACCCACGGCAAGATCCTGCGCATCGGTCTCGTCGGTAAGATACGTCGTCATCAGAGGCGTGAATTCGATCCCGTCGGGCACGGCTGCATTGATTCGATCGCGATAGGCCGCCGCCAGTGCGGTTGTCGTCACAGGCGGCGCTAGGTTGGGCATCACGATCGCACGGGCGCATTGGCGCGCGGTATAGGGCACCACAGCGCGCATCGTATCACCGTCTCGAAAATGCAGGTGCCAATCGTCGGGGCGGCGGATCGTGAGCGATTCGGGAGGCGTCGTCATGACGGTTGCCTATGGCCGCGAGCGACCTATCTGTCACCCATGACCGCTACCCGCCTTGCCCATCGCGCCGTGATCCGCCTGTCTACCGATGACCCCGATGAAGATGTTGCGGGTTTTCTCCAGGGCCTGGTCACGAACAGTGTGACCGGCACCCTGCCGGCCTATGCAGGGCTGCTTACGCCGCAGGGCAAGACGCTGTTCGATTTTATCGTATGGCCCGGAGCGGACGGCGAATTGCTGCTGGATTGCGAAGCCGACGCGGCGACGGACCTTGCCAAACGCCTCTCGCTCTATCGCTTGCGTCGCAAGATCGCGATCGAGGTCGACCCGGAAGTTGCCGTACACTGGCAAGCGGAACCGGGCGACGGAGGCGCTGCCGACCCACGCCTTGCCGCACTCGGCCAACGCTGGCTCGCACCGGTGCAGGACGATGATGCGGCCGCCGATGACGCTTGGCTGGCCCATCGCCTTTCCCTTGGCGTTCCCGAAGGCCGCCAGGAACTCGGCGACATTCTCTGGCTGGAAACGAATGCGGTGGAACTGCACGGGGTGAGTTTCGAGAAAGGCTGCTATATCGGTCAGGAAAACACGGCCCGGATGAACTGGCGCAGCAAGGTAAACCGGCGGCTGGTCGTGGTTCCGCTGGCAGCTTCGGACGAAAAGCGATGCAAGGCGCAATATCCCGACCATGGGGCCGCGGTTAATCACCTGCGGGTCGAAAATATCGATCCGGACGCTGCGCCCGCCTGGATGCGGCCGGGCCTTACGCCTGCGGAGGAATAAGCTCGATCGAGCGTACCAGCATGCGTTCCGCCCGATCGCGCGCGGCCGTTTCGGGCAGTCCGAGCGATCGCGACAGCGCAGTACCGATCAAGGCATCGCCCATGGCCATCAGCACCAGGGCGAGCGTTTCCTCGTGGACCTGAAGGGGCGAGCTGTCATGCGCCGATTCTTCCGGCGCGATTTCATCGACAAGCTGGTGAATGGTTTCCACGATCGGGGTCAGCGCGTCTTCGTTGCCGGTCAGGATCATCCAACTGGCAAGCGCGCCAGCCCCTTCCTTGTCGAAAGCGTCGAACGCGAGGTCCACCACTTCGCGTGGGGAACCGAGACCCGCCCTGCTGGCGCGAACGGCATCGATGATCGTATCGCAGACAGTGCCTGCAAGGTGCCCGGCTAACGCCTTTTGCAGGCCGGCAGCAGAACCGAAGTGATGCAGCAGATTGGCGTGGGTGCGGCCGATCCGGGCGGCAACCGCCTTCAGCGTGACCGATTGCGGACCTGTTTCGATCAGCAGCCCGCGCGCTGCTTCGAGCGCAGCCAGGCGAGATTCCTCGGGAGAAAGGCGTTTGCGTGTTGCCATTGTGCGGTAAGCGGTAACCTATCTGTGCCCAGTGGGGAAGTCGTTAAGCTCGCGTTATTGACATTGATGTAAGTAAGCCGTACTTACATCAATGTCAGTTAATATCCGGAGCTTCCCATGAACGCCCCTGTCTCATTCGATACCGACCTGCGCCAAAGCGGCCCGACGCCTGAGGATCTTACCATCACGGTACGCGACGAACGCTTCAATCGTGGCACCAGCCCGCGTCGCTGGTGGGCGGGTGAACCTTTCGGTACCGCATGGCATAACGCCCTCTCGGCAACGTTCCCGCGCGGCGAGGCCTTCTTCATCGAAGCCGTGAAGGCCCATCGCGAAGGGGCGCACCCGAGGCTGGAGGCTGAAATCCGCGCCTTCGTGAAGCAGGAAATCAACCATACGCGCGAACATATCGCCTTCAATCGCATCGCCGAAGATGCGGGTTACGACATCAAGACGATCGACGCGCGCGTTGCCGAGCTTCTCGCCCTGACTAAGGGTCGCCCTGCGATCGCCAACCTCGCCGTCACCATGGCGCTGGAACATTATACCGCGATGATGGCCGCCGAATTCCTGGCCAACCCAAAGCATTTTGCCGGTGCCGACAAGGAAGTGCGCGATATGTGGCGCTGGCACGCGGCCGAGGAGATCGAGCACAAGGGCGTTGCATTCGACACGTGGAACCACGCAACAAAGGATTGGACACCCGGTAAACGCTGGCGGGTGCGCAGTCTGGTTATGATCACCGTTACGGCTCGTTTCTTCAAGAACCGCTGGACCGATACGCTGGAGCTTCTGGCCCAGGACGGAATTACCGGTTGGAAGGCCAGGTGGGGCCTGTTCAAGTATCTCACCGTGACCCCGGGGGTGGTGCGTCGCATCTTCCCGGCTTGGCTGTCCTATTTCAAACCCGGCTTCCACCCGTGGGACCATGACGATCGCGAATTGATCGACCTTTACGAAGGCGATTTCGCAGACGCTCTCATGCCTGCCGAGTAACGTTCCGACCATACGAGCAAAAGGCCCCGCCAGTTTGGGACTGGCGGGGCCTCTTCTTTAGATAGGGCCGTTCAGGCTGCTTGGAGGGGAGCCCGTTCGGCTGCCTCAAGGTTCAATCGAAACAACGCACACGGCACGTCTTCCCCGCGCGCACAGCTATGCCGGGGTGCGACCTTTCCAGTCGGAAGGAAGCCGATCTTGCGCAGAACCCGACCTGATGCAGGATTGTCGACGAAATGCCCGGCCTCGATCAGATTATAACCCAGCAAGCGCGCAACTTCGAGAACGCCCCACCCGGCTTCGGTGGCAAAGCCCTGTCCCCAGAATTCGCGCGCGATCCAGTAGCCGATTTCCGCATCGCCGCTTTCGCTGCGATCAATCCCGATACAGCCGATGATCTGCGAACCTTCGCTAGTCGGCAAGGTAATCAGGAAGACGGGGTAGCGCGGGTCCTGCTTGCGCATGACAAATTCGCGGGCGTGTTTGGGGAGATAGGGCCACGGGGCGCGGGCAAGATTGCGCACGACGTCGACGTCGGCAATTCCGCCAAACAGCGCATCTGCATCTTCGGGCCAGGCAGGCCGCAACAGCAGCCTTTCGGTAACATGGAACATCGGTATTCTCCCCATATCCACGCTCCGGGCTCCTAGGCCGGACGCGTGACAATTGCGTGGCGGCGAAAGAATATTTCGCCAACGAATCGAAGAGGGAGAAACGACGAGAGGGAGACTGGCCCCTTCCCTAAACGGAAAGGTCCCATCTCCCTCTTCGGTTGCCGGATCATGGACCCGGCTGGGACCGTCCCGTCTGGACGATCCCTTTATCGGAGCGTCCTGTTATTCCGCGGCTTCGGCCATCATGTCGACCGAGACGAATTTGCGGTCGAGCTTGCCTTTGTGGAAGCGCACGACGCCGTCGGTAAGCGCGAACAGGGTGTGGTCCTTGCCCATGCCGACGTTCGAGCCCGGATAGAACTTGGTGCCGCGCTGACGCACGATAATGTTGCCGGCGACGACGTTCTCGCTGCCGAACTTCTTCACACCAAGACGACGACCGGCCGAATCACGACCGTTACGCGATGAACCGCCTGCTTTTTTATGTGCCATGGTTCAGGTCCTTACTTCTTGGCTTCGGTCTTCTTGGCAGCAGCCTTCTTGGGCGCTGCCTTCTTGGCCGGAGCTTTCTTTTCTGCAGCGTCGGCCTTGGGCGCAGCTTCCTTCTTCGGAGCGGCCTTCTTTTCCGACTTCGAATCGCCCACTGCGGTGATGCGCAGCAGGGTCATCTGCTGGCGGTGACCGTTCTTGCGGCGATAGTTGTGACGGCGACGCTTCTTGAAAACGACCACCTTCTCGCTCTTGGCCTGCGCAATGATCTCCGCCGAAACGGTGACCTTGCCGGCATCCGAAAGCGCGTCGCCTTCGCCCGCAAGCAGGACGTCGCCCAGCGTGATGGTGTCGCCAGCTTCGCCAGCCAGCTTCTCAACCGCGATCTTGTCTCCGGCGGCAACCCGGTATTGCTTGCCGCC
>CATMNW010000118.1 GCA_950071875.1 uncultured Erythrobacteraceae bacterium
TGTTGGCTGGGCGAGGCTCGTTGAACGCGTCATCCGGCTTTACCTTGAACCGGTTATCGGAAAAAAGCCGCTTCCCCAAATTTCGAGGTCGGACATCGTAGCCGTTCTGGACAACATGCCCGAAGAACAGGTGGCCAATCGCCGGAATGTCTTCGCTGTCATGCGGCGGCTCTTTCGTTGGGCGGTCAGTCGCGGCGATATCGAGCGCAGCCCGATGGAGGGGATGGAAACGCCGCCCCCGGTCAAGCCGCGAGATCGTTGGCTTAAGGATAATGAGCTGCGGCTCGTCTGGAATGCGGCTCCTCAATGCCATCCCTGCTTCGGGCCGATCGTTCACTTGCTCATTGCCACCGGACAGCGCCGCGAAGAGGTCTCGGGAATGCATTGGCAGGAACTTGATCGGAGCGAGCGGTTATGGACGCTTCCAGGCTCGCGAACCAAAAACGGTGAACCCAACTCGATCCCGTTAAACGATCTTGCAATCGCAGAACTGGACCGGCAAGCGCGCGGCGACATCTGGCCGCGCAAAGGCAGGATATTTGCAACATCGACCGGAGCGGGTTTCACGGGCTACGCCAAGGGCAAGAAGACGCTTGATAGCGCAATCGAGGCGGAACAGGGGGATCCGTTACCTGCTTGGCGGTTGCACGATCTGAGACGAACGCTTGCCACCAACTTCCAGCGTCTGGGTGTGCGGTTTGAGGTCACCGAGGCTGTGCTCAACCACGTCGGTGGCTCGCGTGCAGGTGTCGCTGGAGTCTATCAGCGGCATGACTGGAAGGACGAGAAGCGCGAAGCCTTGGATGACTGGAACAGACATTTAGAGCAAATCCTCTCCGCACCAGACTCATTGGAGAGCGAGAGCGGTTCGAACTCTACAGGAGGCTGATGATTTGCGACACCGCCGAGCGGCACTGCTCGTGGTAATTGCGTATCGCTTCGATTTGCTCACCTCGAGTTGCTGTTACGCTGGCCTCGATCCGATTGAGCATATCAATCGCTTTCGGCAAAACCTGCGGTTCGAGCTTCCTGACAGGATGAAGGCGCTCGTTTATCCTCTCGACCAGATGGACGAAATACCCGTTGTCTGATCCGCGCGCGAGACCCAGAAAAGCTGCGGCGAGGCGGTCGGGATAGGTATCAGAGGAGGGTTGATCGTCACTTTGGCCCGCCTTCGGCGTATTTTCCGACGATGAAGTTTCGAGGAGCAGCGCATTCACATCGAGGATATCCCGCAAAGTTTGCTCGGTCAGTACGGGAACCCGGAACCCTTCTCCAGGAGTCAGGTCGACTAGGCCTTCCCCGACGAGCTGGTTCAGGCTGTCCCTTACCGGTGTCATGCTCACTCCGAAGTCGTCGGCAAGCCGCATTGCCTCCAGCTTCGTTCCGCCTCGCCATTCTCCCTCCATCAGCGCCCGCTTGAGGCGGCGATAGGTGGGTTCGAGAACGTGCGCGGGGCTCACGGCCGATAACGCTGCGCTTCGGCAAATTCGCGAACAGCTTCCTCCTGGTCCGGACGCAGGCCATCGGTAGCCTGCGGATAATCGGGCACATCGCGGCGAAGAAGGATCGAAGGACATTGCCCCTCATAGTTTCCGAGATTGGGGCGATGCTGGATGTATCCTGCCAGCTCAGCAAGTTCAGGCGAGAAGGTTTTGGCAATCTGTGGCGGATAAGCGAGTCAGAGGTTTTCATATGGCTTAAGCCAACCGAGGCTGTACCCAATCACCACGCCGCGTCGGACTCTGTTGGTATGATTTGGCCCGGCACCGTGCACGGTCGATCCAAGGAAGCAGATCGCATCACCCGGCCGGCATTCGGCCACTATCGGATCATCGAGCTGATCGAGGCTCTCAACCGCTTGCATGTGCGTACGGGGATATATCCGCGTTGCGCCGTTTTCGGCGGTGAACTCGGTGAGCGGCCAGATGACGTTGAGGAGATATTCGTGATCGCCTTTGCGGCCCGCCCACATGTCGTGATCGCAATGCGGGAATTGTTCGATCTCTCCGGGATGGATGGCGATGGCCTGTGCGACATTAAGCTGGATCTTGTCGCAAGCGTCGCCGAGTATCTCCCGAGCGATTGCCAGGACCAGAGGCTGGAGCACGAGATCACCCGCCAGTCGTGAACGGCGTAGCAGTCCGCCGAAACGCTGGGTCCGGTGACCATAGAAGTTGCCTTTGCCCATTGGCGTTTTCTCGAACGCGTCTTCAAGGTCCGCATTGAGCTCGGCGATGGTGGCATCGGGCATCAGGCGAGGGATGATGCAGTAGCCATCGGACCGTAGTTGCTCCAGCCATGGGGTGTGCGCTTTGTCGGTCATGCGGCCAGCTCCATGCTGGCATTGGCGATCCGGTATGCCTCGCCGCAGTAGATGTCGGTCCTTTCGAGATCCTCGCGCGTATTTCGATCGATACCAATCTGCAGTGCGACCAATTCCTGACCATCGATCATTTCGCTCGGTCCGAGCGGATGGCATTGCCAGCCGAAGTCTGCGATCTGGCGGAACCAGGGCATCGGAGCCACAGCCGTGTAGCCTGCAATCCCGTTCGCCAAGGCATGGTCGGCCAGCGCAGAGACAAGTTCATTGCGGGCCTTGCGCCGATCGCCGCGCGGTAGCGTTGGCTCGATGCAGAAGCGGGTGATCTCGCGGAAATTGCCATGTAATGGCACAGGTCCGGCACACAGATTCGGGAACAGATCTTTGAGAATATGAGGGCCGTCAGACCTCAGCAACCGCGCCGAAGCCCGGTGTCCGAAATCGCTTTCGGTAAGAACCAGATAGCTGGCCGAAGGCGTGTCGAACTGATCGATTTCGTAGGCGTCCTCCAGAACGGGCACATCCCATTTGAGGAGGTCAACGAAGACCCGCTTGCGCGCCTCGAACATTACGCGAAGTGCCGGATCGGCGAGACTGGCGCGAATTGCGCCCATTGATTGCTGCATTGGGTCCACCTGCAAGATTGATGACAGGCGGCATCTCAACAAATTCGCTCAATTGCAGACATACCAAGAACTGGGGATGGTGACCTTTTCGTCCTACTCCCCCGACAATTGATGGCGTGGTTGCCCAGATTTTCTGTAGCGTTAGTCAGGGGCCCCGTTTTCGCATTTTGTTGGGCGTAACCATTGGCTTCATCCAAAAGCTCCAGGTGGCCAAAATGCCCAGCATCGCCAGCGAAATCCCTGCGAACGTCATGGCGAGGCGCCAGAGGATTCCGCCCACTTTGGCAGCATGGACAGGATAGTATTTCTCGGTCACTGCGGAAGCCGCATCTCCCGAGGCCGGATCTTCGACGCTCACGATGGTTGCGGTGGCAGGATCGACCCAGACATAGCTTCGCCCGTTCGGGGTCCATTCGAAGTGCTGCCGGTAGCGTATAGCGATGGGCTCCCCTGAATCGACAGGCAGCATTATGCGCCGCGGTGCCGCCTGAGGAAAGGCCGCTTGCGCACGTGTCATGACCAAGGACCAGTCTGTTTGAAGATCAGGTGCAGAGAGATCCACGGGCAAGACCCGCGCTTCGGTTTCGGCAGCCCACGGAGATAACACCCAAGCCGATAGTGCGGGAAAGACCATGAGTGAACCGGTAGAAGCTGCAAGGATCAGAAGCGGCGAGGCACCCACGCCCAGGTCCCGGTGATGTCGGACGATGGCACTGGTCGTGAAACGCGCGGGCCAGAGCCGCAGCCGGAAGGTCTTGCGGGTACGCCACCACAATATCAGCCCGCTGATGCTGAAACCCAGCAACAAAATGCCGAGGATGCCGGTGACCGTCTTTCCAGCTTCTCCGATGAAAAGGTAGTGATGGAGATCGAACAGCCAAAGTTCGGGCCTTTCCCACATGCTGCCCCAGCGATCGATCAGGGTGCCATCCTGAGCAAGGTAGGCACCGCTGCCATCGCCATAGATCGCCTGATGCAATCCGATTTCCTCACCCGCGAAAGTGATGCGCGAGAGCCCCGGGTCTAGTTCCAGGGCTGCCGCAATCGAGCGCCCGAGAGCTGCAGGATCGTTTGTCGCCTGATCGTCCGCACCAGGCAGCATGATCCAGCTTCCCTCCCACAACAGCACGGTGCCGGACAGCCCGATTACCGCGAGCAAGATGCCCACGATGCCACCTGTCCAGCGATGCAGCCATGAGAGAAGCTTCATCAGAAGGCGCCGCGCCAGCTCAGCGTGAAGCTGCGTCCGCGACCGGCAAAGAATCGGCTGTTGTCCGTCACACGCACAGTGTCGCTGTCGTAGGTCACGTAGAATTCGTCAGTCAGGTTCTGTGCTGCGAGAGCGAATTCACCGATATCGGTGCGATAGGAGATGAAAGCATCGAGCAGGGTGTAGCCCTCAAAATCGGTCACGGTGGCCAAATCGTTGAATTCACGAGGCAAGTAGAAACGTGCCTGCACCCGAGTGCTGAATGCCCCGGACGAATAATCTGCGGCGAGATTGATACGATCCGGCGAGATGTTCGCGCCATCGAGATCGTCGTCGACAAGCCCGTCGTCATCGCTGTCGGTACGTCCGGAAAGGTCGGCGTAGCCCCCACTGAGCGAAAGTCCCGGCAGCGGGGTCTGCCAGTCGAGGCTGGCTTCGAAACCTTCGATCTCGATCGGTTGGCGCTCGACTTCGAAGACGTCGTTGCGCAGAACCAGTAAAGATCCGAAATCGCTCGACGACCAGAAATAGCTGGCCGATGCCTTGAGCGGCCCGCGATTCCATTCGAGACCTAGTTCGCGATTGTTCGAGACCACGGGTTCCAGTGAAAGGAAGTCGTCGACATCGACTCCGGTTTGGGTAATGCCGCGCAGGATGCGGCCGACATCGGCAATAGTGAAGCCCTCGGCATAGCTACCGTAAGCACGGAGCCCGTCGACAGGTTCGACTATTACCCCAGCGTTCCATAAAAGATCGTTGAACGACGGAGATCCGCCCTCCACCTGCACCGAACCATAGCTGGCGAGCGTCTGGAAGTCGTCAACGGACAGTTGGACATTCTCATAGCGCAGACCACCCGCTACGCGAACAACTCCATCGGCGAGCGCCAGATTGCTCTGCAGAAACGGCGCGAGGCTGCGGAAATCGCTTCGCGGCACCCACACCCTGCCGGTCTGTACCAGCGATTGTTCCGTCCGATCAAAGAGCGCATCGAAGCCTGCCGTCAGAACGAGATCTTCCAGGCCGGGAATAGCGCGTTCGTAGCTCACCTTGCCGCCTAGTTTACGCGACTGGTTGGCAGACTGATCGAAGAGAGTCCTCGACGGATCGATTGCCGGATCCTGGAATGTCCCAAAGACTCCGCCGCCGAACACATCTTTCGTGCGGCTGTAGAAGCCCTGCAGGATGAATGTGCCTCCACCCAAATCGGGGTCTATGAGCGAAGCCGATAGGAGCTCTGCGGTATTTGAGGGTGGGTCGCCCGGTGTGACGCCGCGCACGCTGGTTGACGGGACACCTGTAGCGCGATCGCCGGGAACGATGACGTAATTGGCATTTCCCTCGAGTTCAAAACGGTTGGCCACCACTTCAAACCGTGCACCGCTCGCAAGGTCATACCCCAGGCGCGCAAAGACAGACCAGCTGTCGCTGTCCTGGATTTCCCCTTGTGTTCCATCGACCCCGATCCTGTTGCCAGCGCCATCGAAGAAGGCTCCACGCCGTTCGAGCGTTGCGCCGAAGCTCGCATCGAGCGGGCCGTCCCGATAACCCAGCAGGGCGCCTGATTTTGCTCCGATGCCTTCGGCGTCGAAACCGTCAGGCAGTGTGAGCTGGGCGAGTGCACGCACCGCAATGCCGTCCTCGCTCGGCGCACCGACCGTGACCTGGTTCACAACACCGCCAGTAGCGCCGATGCCCTGCAAGGCGTTCGAACCATAGATCACTTCCACCCGGTCGATGAAAAACGGGTCAATCGTATATCCATCACGCGAACCGTCTCGCACCGGTGTCGATTGGGGGATGCCGTTGATGGCGTAAAGCGGCGAACGGCCACGCAGGCTTTCGCCCGCCCCGCTCAGTTTTTCGCGGGTAGGCGAGAAGGAGGGCAAGAGCGCGGAGACTGCATCCACGGTCGAGCCGGAAATCTGCACCTGGCGCTGGAGAGATTCACTGTCGATCACGTCCACAGTAAGCGGAAGAGCGCTTGCCGGTAGCTGGGTACGCGCCGCGGTAACGATGATCACCTCGCTGGACTCTTCCATTTCGTCGGCCTCTGTTTGAGCAACGGTCTGGGCCATGGCGGGCGAAACGAAAATGACTGCAAACGCGCTAGCGAGATATCGATACATGGACGGCTCCTTCAGAATCTGAAGGCGCCAATATTGAAGTTGCGATTAATTCGCAATAGCAACATTGCGTTTTGCAGTGGTTGAACTGATTAGCGGCTCCTTGTCACAGCGTCGCACTTGGCTGAGCCAAAGGTTGGTCTCATGAAAGAATCAAAATAGATTCAAGCCGCGTACCCCCTCCGATGGCATTGCTTCACGGTCGAGCGGCAGGACCACGACCAAAGAGCGTATCGATGATGGGGCATTCTGGAACATTTCCGCCCTCGCAGCGGGCCGATACTTCGGCAAGGGTCTGCTCCAACCTTCTCAAGTCGGCAATCTTGGATCGCACGCTGGCCAGATGGTTACTGGTCAAATCCTGAACCTCGCCGCAGCTGTAGTCGTGCGAATCGACAAGGCTGAACAGGCTTTTTAGCTCCTCGATCGAAAAACCCAGATCGCGGCCTCGCAGGATAAAGCCGAGCCGCGCCTGGTCGCCGGGTGAGTAGAGCCTGTGCCCGCTTGCCGTGCGCTCGGGCGGCTTTAGCAGACCGATCTTCTCGTAGTAGCGGATCGTCTCAAGGTTGCAGCCCGACTGTTTGGCCAGCTTGCCGCGCTTAATGATTTTCGATGCTGTCATGAGCCAAATGCCAATTAGTGCTTGAACCTGTAGTTAGTACAGAGATTATATCGGTTTCCATGACCGATCAAACGCTAAAGAATGCGCAGCAAATATGGGCAAGTGGAGGCGCGCTCGGCGCGATACTCGCCTCGTCCTGCTGTATTGCTCCGCTGTTGTTGCTGAGCCTGGGCATCGGCGGCGCATGGATCGGCAATCTTACCGCGCTCGAACCTTATAAATGGGTGTTTATCGCCATCGCGCTCCTCTTTCTGGGCCTTGGATTCCGGCACACCTATTTTCGGCAAGCCGAACCTTGCGAAGACGGAACATATTGCGCGCGGCCCGGAGCAAACCTGATCGTCAAGAGCGCCCTATGGCTGGCGACCGTATTGGTCGCTGCCTCGTCCACGGTCGAGTGGTGGGCGCCGCAATTCTACTAGGAGTTCGAAAG
>CATMNW010000119.1 GCA_950071875.1 uncultured Erythrobacteraceae bacterium
CTGGCAAAAACCGCGAATATCAGCCAGCAGTGACGCGATGAACGACGGAGATGTCGTTTCCCGGTCGGCTGAGCAGCCAGTTGGCAAACGGTTGGGCCCACATCTTCGAGAACCGCCACTTTAACCTCGCCCTTGGATCGACAAGTTCATCGACATCTGCAACTTCAAGCCAAAGGTCCGTAAGCGGTTCTAGCGATTGTCCGGAATGTATGGCCTGTGCGAGGAACACGGTATTGATGCCACCGGCGCTCGCCCCGCTCATGATATCGGGCAGAACGCGGAGGCGCAGGCCATGTTCGGTCTCGATCCGCTCGAGCAGCGCGCGATAGACTGCATCGACGCCGCTGCGCGGAGCGGCATGTTTATGGAAGTCACGACTTGCCCGGGCGAGTTGCCATAGCTCGCGCGTGACCCCGTGCATGTAGACTGCCAGGCTTACCCCGCCATAGCAGACCAACGCGATCCTCAGTTCCTTCTGGCGCATTACAAATGGTCATGGCGGGATAAAACAGCGAAGGCAATTGCGTTCCGCAAATGTTCCGGTTAGCTAGCCGCATGGCCAAGCCGAAGAAACGCTATGTCTGCCAAGCCTGTGGCAGTGTCTCGCACCGCTGGCAGGGCCAGTGTGCCGACTGCGCGGAATGGAATACGCTGGTCGAGGATGCACCTGCGACCGTCTTCTCGATGAAACACGATTTGTCGAGCGGGGGCAGGGCGGTGGAATTCGTCGATCTCGACAAGCCCGGCGCGCTGCCGACACGCCAGCCCACCGGGCTCGCGGAGTTCGACCGCGCGCTGGGTGGGGGACTGGTGCCCGGTTCAGCCATTCTTCTCGGTGGTGATCCGGGGATCGGCAAATCGACATTGCTGTTACAGGCAGCGGCCAAGATCGCGCGTGATGGGCACGGCGTGGTGTACGTTAGCGGTGAAGAAGCTACTGCGCAGGTGCGAATGCGGGCGGCACGGCTTGGGTTGTCCGATGCTCCTGTCAAGCTGGCCGCTGCGACAGGTGTCCGCGATATCCTGACGACGCTGGGCGCGCTCGATGCCGCGCCCAAGCTGCTGGTGATCGATTCGATCCAGACCATGCATTCCGACACTATCGAAGGAGCGCCCGGCACGGTCAGTCAGGTACGGGGCTGCGCCTTCGAACTCATTCGCTTCGCCAAGGAAAACGGAGTGGCACTGGTTCTGGTCGGTCACGTGACCAAGGATGGCAATATTGCCGGCCCTCGCGTGCTCGAACACATGGTCGATGTCGTCATGAGCTTCGAGGGCGAACGAAGCCACCAGTACCGCATCTTGCGCGCGTTGAAGAACCGCTTCGGTGCTGTCGATGAGATCGGGGTTTTTGCCATGGCAGGTGATGGGCTGGAGGAAGTTGATAATCCTTCCATGCTTTTCCTGTCGGGGCGCGACGAACCGATGGCGGGCAGTGCGGTCTTCCCTGCCATCGAGGGCACACGGCCGGTCCTGGTGGAAATACAGGCACTGATCGTCCGGCTTCAGTCGGGCGCGACACCGCGCCGCGCAGTCGTCGGCTGGGACAGCGGGCGGCTTGCCATGCTGCTTGCCGTGCTGGAATCGCGCTGTGGGTTGAACTTTTCTTCCGCCGAAGTTTATCTGAATGTCGCGGGCGGATATCGCCTGTCCGATCCCGCGGCAGATATTGCGGTTGCGGCTGCTTTAATCAGCGCCATGGCCGACAAACCGCTTCCGGCGCGCAGCGTATGGCTGGGCGAAGTCTCGCTCGCGGGTGAAATCAGGCCCGTGGCCCATGGTGCGCTTCGGTTGCGCGAGGCAGCTAAACTCGGATTTGATCGCGGCTTCGGACCATCCGACGTCAAGGGCGGTTCGTCTTCACTCAGTTATGATGGATTGGGACAATTGGCCAATCTCGTTGACCGGATAATAGGGAATTCATAAGTCTGGGCTAAGGAAGGACCATGACGGGTTTCGATTATCTGGTTTTGCTGATCGTGGGCGTCGCTGCGGCAGGCGGCTTCATGCGCGGTTTCGTGCAGGAAGTGTTTTCGCTTGCAGCGTGGTTGCTGGCTGCATTTGCAATCAAGTTCCTGCACACCCCCCTTACGCTTGCCATGCAAGATCATCTCGGCACGGACATTACAACTTCGCTGCTTGCCTTCACATTGTTGTTATTGATCCCCTATGCGGCGATGAAGGTTATCGCGAACAACGTTTCGCCCGCGTCGCAAGGTGCGGTTCTCGGGCCTGTCGATCGTGTGCTTGGATTCGGGTTCGGTGCTCTGAAAGGCTTGGTGATCGTCGTAATCGCCTTCTCGCTGCTGGTGCTGGGCTACGATCAGGTCTGGAATTACAAGGGCAGGCCCAACTGGATCACGACTGCCCGTAGCTACGAACTGGTTGATTCCAGTTCGCGTGCGCTGGTCGACGTTCTGGCAGAACGCCGGGCGCGCCTTCGCTCGCAGTCGATCCCTGACGAGTGATGGCTTCGGGACGGGCGCCCGCCCTCTACACGCGCGAGGTACTGGCGATGGCTGTCGAACTGGCGAACCATCCTTTTCGTCCGGACGCAACCGCTCATGGCAGTGCTCGTTCGCGAAGTTGCGGAAGCACCATCGAACTATCGAGCCAGAGCCCGGACGCGCTTCACGATGTCGGCATGAAAGTGTCCGCTTGTGCGATCGGCCAGGCGTCCGCAGCTATCTTCGCGGGCGAATCCGCCGGGATGGATGCTCCCGCCATTTCGGACACGATTGATGCCTTGCAGGGCTGGCTCGAAGACCGGGAGGCTTCATCGATCCTTCCGCGTCTGGAATTGCTCGAACCGGCACGACAACACCCTGGTCGCCATGAAGCCATTCTCCTGCCGTGGAGAGCAGCGCTGGACGCGCTTTCCAATGACAGGACAGGACGCTAGAGCTTACGCAAGACAATGATATCGCGGATGAGGGAGCGCGAGCATGGCCGAAGGCGTCACCGTCAAGCATCGGGAACCGACCGATAAGGAAATTCGCCTGGTCATCGCGGCCAGCAGTGCCGGTACGATTTTCGAATGGTATGATTTCTTCATCTACGGCACCCTTGCGGGACTGATCGGCGCTGCCTTTTTCCCAAGTGATAACGAAACCCTGGAAATCCTGCTTGTCTGGGCAGGCTTTGCGGTCGGCTTCGGCTTTCGCCCCCTTGGCGCAATACTTTTCGGTTTTCTCGGCGACAGGCTTGGCCGCAAATACACTTTCCTCGTGACGGTTACGCTGATGGGGATCGCAACCGCCGGGGTCGGCCTGATACCGAGCGCGGCCAGTATCGGTCTTGCCGCCCCGATCATCGTAATCTGCCTTCGCATCCTGCAAGGTCTGGCACTCGGCGGTGAGTATGGCGGTGCGGCGATCTATGTCGCCGAACACGCACCCCCGGAAAAGCGCGGCTTTTATACCAGCTTCATCCAGGCAAGCGTGGTGGGCGGCTTTGTCCTGTCTATTATCGTAGTCATTGCCTGCCGCGCAGCCTTCACGCCTCAGGATTTCGCCGAATGGGGATGGCGCGTGCCGTTCCTCCTGTCGATTATCCTTCTCCTGATTTCGCTATGGATGCGGTTGAAACTGTCCGAAAGCCCGGTTTTCCAAGCCATGAAAGCTGCGGGGGAAACCAGCTCGAACCCTTTCAAGGAAAGCCTGACATATCCGGGCAATCCCAAGCGCATTTTCGTCGCTCTCTTCGGCATCACGGGTGTTCTCACCACCATCTGGTACACGGCCTTCTTTTCCGGCCTGTCATTCCTTCGTGGACCGATGCGCGTGGACGAAAGCGTGGTAGAATGGATGCTGCTGATCGCGGGCACGATTTCGATGGGCTTTTACATTGTGGTCGGGAAATGGTCCGATAAAGTTGGCCGGAAGAAGCCCATCATCATCGGTGCGATCGCCTCGCTGGCGCTCCTGTTCCCAGTATTCTGGGGCATCGGCTCGCTAGCCAATCCGGGGCTGGAAGAAAGCGCGCGCGCGGCACCCGTCACGGTCAACGGGCCAGAATGCGAATACGATCCCTTCGCGGAAGTGCAGGCCAGCCCTTGCGGAAGGGCATTGCAGGACCTTACCGCACTGGGCGTCCCCTATGCCATAGGTGACGGGATCGCGAGTGGATTGACCATCGGTAACCGTAGCTACGATTACAAGGATCTGCCGGACGAAACCCGCCGCGCCATCATCCAGAGCTGGCTGGAAGTAAACGGATATGATTTCACCCGTCAGACCCCGCCGATGCAGAGCATTTTCGGCATCATCGGCTTGCTCCTGGTACTCGGCGTGCTTTCGGCACTGACATACGGGTCCGTCGCGGCGCTGCTGTCGGAGATGTTCCCCGCAAGGATCCGCTACAGTTCCATGTCGATCCCCTATCACATCGGCGCAGGCTATCTCGGCGGTTTTCTTCCGCTGATTGCCGGCTACATCGTGGCAATGACGGGCGACGCATATTCGGGACTATGGTATACCATGGCCGTTGTTGGGTTCGGCCTGATCGTGGCGTGGTGGGGCCTGCCGGATGGTCCGCCCCGCGATTTCGAAGATAGCGTGCAGGATCCACCAGTTTCGCCGACCCTGCCATGAGCGAGTGATGAAACACATTCCTCCGCCGACGTTGCGGCTCGATATCGACACGCAAGCATTGGCAGACAACTGGCGTAGCCTGGACCGACTGTCGGGCACAGCGCGGGCAGGGGCGGCAGTCAAGGCAGACTGTTACGGTCTTGGCGTCGATATCTGCGTGCCGGTGCTGCGCGATGCTGGCTGCCGCGATTTTTTCGTCGCCCATTGGAGCGAAGTACCACCGGTGCTGGCGCACGTTCCCGCTGCGCAGCTTGCAGTGCTTCACGGGCCGCAAAGCGCCGAAGATGTCGCCTTCGCTCGCGAAACCGGGGTAAGGCCGGTTATCGACAGCATTCGCCAGGCAAAACTGTGGATCGATGGTGGAGGCGGGCCCTGCCACCTGATGATCGATACGGGAATAAACCGTCTTGGCATCGCTCCAGCAGAAATCTCCGATCCCATAGTCCAGTCGCTCGATGTCCAAATCCTGATGAGCCATCTTGCCTGCGCGGACGAGGACAGCGCGATGAACGTGCGCCAATTCGATACCTTCCGTTCCTGTATCGATATGATCAAGCATAAGGAAAGCAGCCTCGCGAACAGTGCCGGGATCGCTCTCGGCTCCGAATTTGCCTTCGATCTTACCCGGCCGGGCCTGTCCCTTTACGGCGGCGTACCACGCGACGAACTGAAACCGCATATCCAGCAGGTTGTGTCACCCAAGGCCGCCCTTATCCAGACACGCACTATCGCGGCGGGCGACAGAGTCGGATACAATGCTACTTTCACCGCAAGTAAAGCCATGCGCATTGGCGTGGTATCACTCGGTTATGCCGACGGTATCCTGCGCAGCTGGAACGGCGCCCAGTTCCGCCATGGTCAAGCTGCGCTTCCCGTCCTGGGCAAGGTTTCGATGGACATGATCGTACTCGACCTGTCGAAAGCTCCGGATCTGACAGACGGCGACTGGCTGGAACTGCCTTATTATTTGCCCGATGCTGCGCAGCAAACCGCTCTTTCGCAGTACGAATTACTGACTGTTCTTGGCAAACGCTTCGGTTGACCTTTGCGTCATGTTGCGCCGCACTTTGTGCGCGTGCTAATCCTTTGCGCAATGCACAATTGGGGAGCATGCTTTCATGGCAAAACGGACCGCCGAGGGCGAACCGATCATCATCAAGAAGTACGCCAACCGGCGTCTCTATAATACCGACACGAGCAGCTACATCACGCTCGATGACCTGGCAAAGATGGTCCGCGAGAATGTCGACTTCAACGTTCTCGATGCGAAGACCGGTGATGACATCACGCATACGATCCTGACGCAGATTATCGTCGAGGAAGAAAGTCACGGCACCCAGATGCTGCCGGTCAGCTTCCTGCGTGATCTGATTTCCATGTACGGCAACTCGATGCAGGCAATGATGCCAAGCTACCTTGAAGCCAGCATGACGAACCTGCGCAAGAACCGCGAACAGTTGCAGACCGCCTTTGCCAAGGGGATCGAAGTGAACCCGCTTGCCAAGATGGCCGAAGCAAATTTCAAGATGATGCAGAACGCTGCGGAAGCATTCATTCCGGGTCGCGCGACGCCCCCTTCCAAAGCTGCGGCCTCCGAACAGTCGGACGAGCTTGCGCAAATGCGCGAACAGATGGCCGAAATGCAGAAGAAGCTGGACGCAATGAGCAAGTAGGCTAGGGGGCCTGCGCGAAATCCAATTGTAATATGAGAGTTTGATCGTGGGCCAGATCCGCCATGCCCTTAATGCCCGCCGCGAAGACGATTTCGCGGCATGGTATCAGGAAGTCATCAGTGCCGCCGAAATGGCCGAGGAGTCGGGTGTGCGCGGCTGCATGGTCATTCGCCCGTGGGGCTACGGCATCTGGGAGCGCATGCAGCGTCTTCTTGACGACCGGATCAAGGCGACGGGCCACTCGAATGCGTATTTCCCGATTTTCATCCCGCTCTCCAATTTCGAGCGCGAGGCCGAGCATGTCGAAGGTTTCGCCAAGGAAATGGCAGTCGTCACACACCACCGCCTGATTGCGGGCAAGGATGGCGGGCTGGTCCCCGATCCCGAAGCGAAGCTGGAAGAACCGCTGGTCGTCCGCCCGACGTCCGAAACCATCATCGGCGATGCGATGGCGCGCTGGGTACAGAGCTGGCGCGACCTTCCCCTGAAGCTGAACCAGTGGGCCAACGTCGTGCGCTGGGAAATGCGCACCCGCATGTTCCTGCGGACCAGCGAATTTCTCTGGCAGGAGGGCCACACCGCCCATGCCGACGAGGCCGAAGCGAAGGAGCACACTTTGACCATGCTCGAAGTTTATCGTGCCTTTGCGGACGAAGATCTCGCCCTGGGTGTCGTAGCTGGTGAAAAGCCGGAAAATGAGCGTTTCCCCGGTGCGGTCGAAACCTGGTCGATCGAGGCCATGATGCAGGATGGCAAGCCCCTGCAGGCCGGAACCAGCCATTATCTCGGCACCAATTTCGCCAAGGCCAGCGGCATCAAGTTCCAGAACAAGGAAGGCAGCGAAAGCCTTTGCCACACGACCAGTTGGGGCGTTTCGACCCGCATGGTCGGCGGCGTCATCATGACGCATGGCGATGATGACGGGCTGTGCCTGCCGCCCAAGATCGCGCCGCAGCAGGTCGTGATCCTGCCAATGCTGCGGGACAAGCCGGAAGACGAGGCGTTGATCGACTATTGCGAGGCGCTGCGCGCAACGCTTCCCGTCCAGCACGTGCTGGGCGAAC
>CATMNW010000120.1 GCA_950071875.1 uncultured Erythrobacteraceae bacterium
CGAACATCTACGCCGACCAGGTCGAATATTTCATCCGCAACCTGCCCAATCGGGACTGTGCGGTAATCTCGCTCCACACCCATAACGACCGGGGTACAGGCGTTGCTGCGGCGGAACTGGCGCTGATGGCCGGCGCGGACCGGGTCGAAGGGTGTCTGTTCGGAAATGGGGAGCGCACGGGAAATTGCTGCCTCGTCACGATGGCCCTCAACATGTACACGCAGGGTGTCGACCCGAAGCTGGATTTCTCGGACATCGACCGCGTGATCGAGACAGTAGAATATTGCAACGAACTGCCCGTCCACCAGCGCCATCCCTATGGCGGTGAACTGGTCTACACGGCCTTTTCCGGCAGCCATCAGGACGCGATCAAGAAAGGTTTCTCCGCGCTCGAAACGCAGAACGATCCGCACTGGCGCGTGCCATATCTCCCCATCGACCCCGCGGATCTTGGTCGCAGCTACGAAGCAGTGATCCGCGTCAACTCCCAGTCAGGCAAGGGTGGTTTCGCCTGGGTGCTGGAACAGGATCAGGGCCTCAAGCTGCCCAAGAAGATGCAGGCCGATTTCAGCCCCCACGTCCAGCGCATGGCCGACGAGGTCGGGCGCGAACTGGGTGCGCCCGATATCTGGGAGGCTTTCAAATCCGCCTATCACGTCCAGACGACGGACAAGCACTTCCAGCTGGTCGATTACGAAGAACGCCGCGCCACAGACGGCACGCGCCTGTTCACCGGCACCATCGCGGTCAAAGGGCAGGAACAGACCGTCTCGGGACGCGGCAACGGCCTGATCTCCAGCGTGCTGTCGACCATCGAGGATGCTTTCGGCCTCTCACTGGAAGTCGTCGACTACACCGAACACGCCCTCACCACCGGCCGCGACAGCCGCGCCGCCGCCTACCTCGAATGCCGCGATACCGAAGGCCGTACGATCTGGGGCTGTGGCATCGACGAAGACGTTGCCACGGCGAGCGTCAGAGCGGTGCTGAGCGCGGCGAATTCGGCGGTGGGTGAATGATTGGTTTTGGGTGGGTCCGCGACGGTCAGCTTTATCACGCAACGAAGCGATAAGTGGAGGACTGTTTAGGCGTTTACGGCTACTTGAAAGGCAAAAGAGGCTGCAAATGAACCTAACGCCACACCAGCGGACATTGGTGGTCGCAGGCGCACTACTGTTCTTAGTCGGCCTGCTGCAGGGAGCCTTCGTGCAGAACTTTCTGAATCCGCGTATGGCGCTCTCGGCCCACCTCACGGCTGTTCAAAGCGGCATGGCAATGATGATTGTGGGGGCCTTGTGGACGTCAGCTGATCTCCGTCCGTCCTGGTCCGACGTAGCGCGTTGGACAATAGTCTTCGGCATGTTTGCCCTTTGGGCCGGCCTTACCACATCAGCAATTACTGGCGCGAGCGACGATCTACCCATTGCTGGCGCTGGACATAGCGCCGCTCAGGCAACGGAGAAATTGGTTTCGATTGCCGTGCTCGGAGGCAGCGTCTTGATGACGATCGGGTGGTCGATTTTCGTATTAGGGCTAGTTCGCGCGAAGCGTTGAAGATCGACCGCTTTCACGCTTGCTCGACGAATTGACAAAACGACCGCGTCCGGGTCGTTAGCTGCCATTCGATTTTCCTACTTGTTAGTGCATCTGTAAATCGGTCCGCATGGCCCGCCACCCAACCTCAAACACTCGCCCTCTCCTCGCCAACCAAACACCCTCCCTTCTTTTCCTTGCCAGGACAGTGGTCCATGTGGTCCATGTGATGGGACTGGCGCGTGGGCGTTCCAACACGTCTCCTACACGCGCCACAGCGAGGGAGAGAGCTGAACGATGACCACTACCGAAGAGATCCTCGAACCCGGTCTGCCGATCATCGATCCGCACCATCACCTTTGGGACCTGCGCCCGCTGGTGCCCTCCTTTCCCGAACCGCGGCACGACTTCATCGAAGCGATCGCGGGGGCGGACTACTACACCTTCGACGCACTGCATGCCGACACGCACAGCGGCCATAATGTGGTTGGCACCGTGTTCATGGAATGCGGCGCCTTCTACGACGCGAGCCGCGACGATGCGATGAAGCCGGTGGGCGAGGTCGAGTTCGTCAACGGCGTCGCGGCACAGGGCGCGAGCGGGCTCTATGGTGACTACCGCCCGTGCGCGGCCATCGTCGGTCATGCCGACCTTACCCTGGGCGATGCGGTCAAGCCCGTGGTGGAAGCGCTGCTTGCGGCAGGAAACGGGCGCTTCAAGGGCATCCGCCACGCCGCCGCATGGGATGCCGATCCCGAAGTGCTCGGCCCGCCGTTCCATGCTCCGGAAGGTCTTTATGGGTCGGATGCATTCCGCGCAGGCTTTGCCGCTTATGCCGGATACGGCCTGACCTTCGATGCATGGCTGCTGGAACCCCAACTGGCCGACGTGCTGGACCTCGCGCGCGCTTTCCCCGAACAGCAGATCGTGCTCGACCACTGCGGCACGCCGCTCAACATCGCGAGTTATCGCGGCAAGCTGAACAACAACTTCGAACGCTGGCGCGGCAATATCCGCGCCATTGCGGAATGCCCGAATGTCGCGGTAAAACTTGGCGGGCTGGCGATGGCATTCTGCGGCATGCCCGAGGAAGGTCCCGACAAGGGCTGCAGCAGCGAAGAGCTGGCCGGACAGTGGGGGCCCTACATCACGGAATGCATCGAGGCGTTCGGTCCGGACCGCGCAATGTTCGAATCGAACTATCCCGTCGACCGCTGGGGTGCGAGCTATCCGGTGTTGTGGAACACGTTCAAGCGCCTCGCCAGCGGGCACAGCGATGACGAGAAACGCGCCCTGTTCGCCGGGACCGCAGCGCGCATCTACGATATCGAGCACGTCCTCCCCGCTGCTTGACGTTTACGTAACGTCACTCTCGACAAGCGCGTTTGCGCACCATACGCCCTCGCCCGACATCACTTGAGAGGAACAGCCTGCCATGACCCTGCCCGCCCCCTTCGACAAGCTGCGTATTCCCGTCATTGGATCGCCGCTGTTCATCGTTTCCGGGCCGGAACTGGTCATCGCGCAGTGCAAGGCTGGCATTGTCGGCAGCTTCCCTGCCCTGAACGCCCGTCCGCAGAGCCAGCTGGACGAATGGCTTCACCAGATCACCGAAGAACTGTCAGCTCACAATCGCGACAATCCCGATCGTCCGGCCGCGCCTTATGCAGTCAACCAGATCGTTCACAAGTCGAACGACAGGCTCGATGCCGACATGGCGACCTGCGCAAAATGGCAGGTACCGCTTGTCATAACCTCGCTCGGTGCGCGTGAAGAAGTGTTCCAGGCGGTCGAAAGCTGGGGCGGCATCACGCTGCACGACGTGATCAACAACCGCTTCGCGCGCAAGGCAATCGAAAAAGGCGCAAGCGGCCTGATCCCGGTGGCAGCGGGCGCTGGCGGCCACGCCGGCGTGCTCAGCCCCTTCGCGCTGATGCAGGAAATCCGCGAATGGTTCGACGGGCTGGTCGCGCTTTCGGGTTCGATCGGCCACGGTCGCTCGATCCTCGGCGCACAGGCGCTCGGCGCGGACTTCGCCTATATCGGATCGCCCTGGATCGCGAGCACCGAGGCCAATGCCGACGAAGGCTACAAGCAGGCCATCGTCGACGGGAGCGCGGACGGGATCGTCTACACCAACCTGTTTACCGGTGTGCACGGCAATTACCTGCGTTCGAGCATCGAGGCATCCGGTCTCGACCCCGACAACCTGCCCGAAAGCGATCCAAGCAAGATGAACTTCGGTAGCGGCGGGAATACCAAGGCCAAGGCGTGGAAGGATATCTGGGGATCGGGTCAGGGCATCGGCACAGTGCGCGAAAGCGCCCCGGTCGAAGCCACGGTGGCGCGCCTCGAACGTGAATACAACGACGCAAAAGCCGCACTGGCCAAGGCAACGGCCTAGGCCGCGGCGGTCGTAGATCCGGGTTCCGCGACAGTTCGTTGCCGCCGGCCCGGCTCGACGCTGATCCATCCCGATCCGGGCTCAAGCACCAGTTCCATGTCCTCGATGCCTTTCGCTGCGAAGCGATGCCGACCATGTTCAAGACGAGTGCCAACCAGCTCGTGAACGATGTGCAGGACCAGCCTGATCGCTGCCGATTGATCGGCCGACAGTTCGGGTGCCAGCACGAGTTCGGATCCGACGAGGAAGGACAGCCCCTCGGTGCGCAACCGGTCATCCTGATCGAATTCGATGCCGACCATTCCCAGTGTCGGGAAAAGTCCGCCGGCCCGCCATGCAGCGACCGAACGCTGGAAGAAGCCGACCGAAATTGCCGAACGCGCAGGCGTCCAGCTGATCGCCCGCACATCCCCGAGTGCCTCGGCTAAATCGGCCCCCAGGCCGAGCATGGTCCGCACGACCGGGAGTGCGTTGGCGCCTTCAGCGATATGCGAACCGGGGTAGATGCCCAGTGCCTCGACTTCCTCGAGGTCGCTCCGGTCGAGGCTGAGGTAATGATCGATGCGGGCCTGCTGGACAGGCGAACCTGGTGCGAGGCCGAGAATTTCGAAGGTCAAACCGTCGGCCAGTACCGCCAGTCCACGCTCGCATTCTTCCTCCCCGGGAACCATTCGACCGTCAATGCCGTGGGATACCGCCGTGAAGGGGTCATGGGCTATGAAAAGCCGTTCATTCCGGCCGACGGCATCCAGAACCGCTTCGCGATCCGGACGACTGCCCCGATCGAACAGCAGCAACAGCCCGGGCAGGTCGGCACCTTGCAGGCTCGCTGTTTGCTTTCCATCAATCACGAAGCCAGATCCCCTCAATCGCCCGTTCAGGCTCAGAAGATGCCTTGTGACAGGCCCTCGGCCAGCCCCTGCCCCATCTCGCAAGCCTTCCTCAACTTTTCCTCCCCCACGGTCTTGGGTGCAAGTATTTCCTCGGCTTCCTGCGCTGCGGTGTTGACGATCCAGGGATCGGCAACGCGCTTGAGCCGCCACCCGGTGGCGATGCGGTCGATTTGCCGCTGGGCCCCTTCCCCATCGGATCCTGCGGCAATGATCGTCGCATAGGGACGCCCTTCGATACGTCCCAAGACCGGATAATAGCACCGATCGAACATCTCTTTCATTTCCCCGCTCATGGCTGCGAGGTTTTCAGGGCAGCAAAACAGGAAACCGCTGGCCGACCTGAGATCTTCGGGCTCGACATCACAAGCCCGAAGCAATCGCCCGGCTTTTCCCGCTCCGCGCGCTGCGGCGGAAGAAAGCTGCTCGGCCGTTCCGGTGCGGCTGTGCCATACGATAAGAAGCGGCGCATCGCTCATGAGCCTAGCATCACCTGCAGCTGTCGATTGTCAATGGAAGCAGCTTCCACCCGGCTTCCTCTGCGGGTATTGAACACGTCATGGCATTGGATGCGCTTTCCCACGTCTTCGGGGTTTCGGCTTCGCTCACGGGCCGTGCCTGGCACTGGCGTGGCGGTAATATGGAATTGGGGAGCAAGGTCGCCATCGGCGATGATATCGCGCGCCAGCTTCTCCTTTCCCGTGGTGTACCGGCCGACGATATCGATCGCCATCGCTCGCCCACGCTACGCAATTTCCTGCCGGACCCTTCGATCTTTCGCGATATGGACACGGCGGCCGACCGTATTGCGCAGGCCGTTATCGCAGGCGAGACCATCACGATCTACGGCGATTACGACGTTGACGGTGCCACCAGTTCCGCATTGCTGATCCGTCTCTTGCGCGAACTCGGGGTAGAAGCGGGATACTATATCCCGGACCGCCTGCTCGAAGGCTATGGCCCCTCGGGCGAAGCACTGGTCAAACTCGGCGAGCAGGGGTCGAGCCTTATCGTGACGGTCGATTGCGGTGCCATGGCGCATGAAGCGCTGGGCATGGCCCATGACGCCGGGATCGACGTGATCGTGGTCGATCATCACAAATGCGCTGCCGACCTTCCGAAGACAGTGGCGTTGGTTAATCCGAACCGCCTCGATGAAGAAGACGATGCCGCTTCACACGGTCATCTTGCTGCCGTTGGCGTCGCTTTCCTTCTGGCGATAGCGCTCGTCCGCACGCTGCGCCAACGCGGCTACTTCGAAAACCGCGCGGAACCCGATCTGCTGGCGCTTCTCGATGTGGTCGCCCTTGGGACGGTTGCCGACGTGGCCGCGCTGCATGGCCTGAACCGGGCGTTCGTGGCCCAAGGCCTCAAGGTCATGGCAAGACGCGACAATATCGGCATGTCGGCGCTCATCGATGCCAGCAGGTTGAAACGCGCACCGGCGTGTTCCGATCTCGGATTTGCCCTGGGCCCCCGGATCAATGCTGGCGGAAGGGTGGGCGAATCCACCCTCGGCGTGCGGCTGCTGACCACCCGGGACCCGGAAGAGGCTCGCGAAATCGCGGCACAACTATCGGCGCTCAATGAAGAGCGGCGCGCCATCGAAGCCGCGGTACAGGAAGCCTGCGAAGAACAGCTTGCACGCCAGCACAACCGGTCGGTGATCGTTCTGGCCGGCCAGGGCGGGCACCCCGGCGTGATCGGTATCGTGGCCGGTCGCATCAAGGAAAAGACCGGCAAGCCGTCGATCGTGATCGCGCTCGATGGTGAGATCGGCAAGGGTTCGGGGCGTTCGATCGCGGGCGTGGATCTTGGCGCAGCGATCATAAGAGCGCGCGGTGAAGGGCTTCTGGAAGCAGGCGGCGGTCATGCGATGGCTGCAGGCTTGACGATTGAAAGCGGAAAGCTCGATGCGCTGGCTGACTGGCTGGACACCACGCTCGAAGGGCAGGTCGCGCGGGCTTCGGCGAAGCGCGAAATGGTGCTCGATCTCGCGCTTTCTCCCGGTGGCCTCACGCCTGATCTGGTGGAATCGCTCGAAGGTGCGGGTCCCTATGGCGTCGGATGGCCCGGGCCGCGCGTTGCCGTGGGTCCGGTCCGGCTCGTCAAATGGGATATCGTCGGAACCGATCACGTGCGGTTGATCGCTGCAGGCGACGATGGAAAATCGTTCAAGGGAATCTCGTTCCGCGCTGCCGAAAGCGATATGGGCCAGGCCCTTCTGCACGCATCGCAAGGTCGCAAACTGTGGCTGGCGGGGCGGGTCAAGATCGACGATTGGGGCAACAGGCCGCAGGCGGAACTGCATGTCGAGGACGCGGCCTGGGCCGATTAGTGCAATTGCACACATTCGAGGGTTGACGCTTCGCACCCCCGCGCCTAATTGCGCCGCCACGCCACCGACCCCGCAAGGGGTGTGGCCCGTTCGTCTAGCGGTTAGGACGCGGCCCTTTCACGGCTGAAACACGGGTTCGATTCCCGTACGGGTCACCA
>CATMNW010000121.1 GCA_950071875.1 uncultured Erythrobacteraceae bacterium
TTCACCCTGGCCGAACACGGGTTCCGCCTGCCATCCTGCATGGACAACCGGCCCCTCAAATTCGAGGAATGGGACGCCATGCGCCCGCAATCGGTCTTCGTCAGCGCCACCCCCGCAACGTGGGAGATGGACCAGACCGGCGGCGTCTTCACCGAACAGGTGATCCGCCCGACCGGGCTCTTGGACCCGCAGATCGAGATTCGGCCCGTCGAGATGCAGGTGGACGATCTGCTGGACGAGGTGCGCCGGGTCACGGCGGCAGGCTATCGCACGCTGGTCACCACGCTGACCAAGCGGATGGCCGAGGATCTGACCGAATACCTGCACGAACAGGGTATCAAGGTCCGCTACATGCACAGCGACATCGACACGATCGAGCGGATCGAGATCCTGCGCGACGGCGCGGCAGCGCAGTATGGCTCGGACGCGATCGGCGGGGTAGTGAACATCATCCTGAAGGACGATGCCCAGGGCGCTTCGTTCGAACTGCTGGGTGGCATCACCGAGGAAGGCGACGGGCTCAACGGGCTCGCCTCGACCAGCGGCGGGCTGCCGATCGGTCGGGGCGGTCATTTGACTCTCAGTGCATTGGTCCGCGCGCAGGAAGCGACCAACCGCGCCTTTGTCGATCAGCGCTTCGACCGGGTAACCTACCGGATAGGCGATCCGGAAGCCTCGCTTTTTGGCGGATCGGTCAATTTCGGCCTGCCACTCGGCGACGCGGAACTCTACGGTTTCGGCACGGTCGCGCAAAAAATTTCGAACAACGGTGCGGGCTTTCGCGTGCCCGGCACCTCGCTGCTCTATCCCGACGGTTTCCTGCCGGTCATCGAACCGTACATCTGGGATGGCAGCGGGACCTTGGGTATCTCCGCCGATCTCGGCGGCTTCGCGCTCGATCTGAGCCAGACCTACGGCCGCAACGAGGCGGATTTCCGCGTCTTCGATACGGTGAATGTGTCGCTGGGTCTCGACAGCCCGACCAGCTTTGATTCGGGCGGCGTGACCTATGAACAATATGTCACCGATTTCGGCGTCTCGCGCTCGCTCGGACTTCTCGCCGGAGGCAATATCACCGCCGGCGCGCAGTACCGCCGCGAAACCTACGCCATCCGCGAGGGAGAACCCGCCGCTTCGACCGGAGTCGGTGCGGACGGTTTCGCGGGGTTCGCTCCGCGCCGACCGGTGAATGAGGCGCGCGATGCCTTTGCATTCTATCTCGACGCCGAGCTGCGCCCGATCGAGGCGCTGCTGATCGGCGGGGCGGTCCGTTACGACGAGTATGACGATTCCGGTGGAGAGACGACCTGGCGGGTTTCAGCCCGCGCCGATCTGACAGAGGGCCTGGCGCTGCGCGGCGCGATCGGAACTGCGTTCCGCGCGCCTTCGTTGCAACAGCAGAATTTCAGCGCGGTGCAGGGCGCACTTTCGGCAGGGCAGCTGGTTTCGGTAGCGACGCTGCCGGTGAGCGACCCGATCGCGCGCGCGTTGGGTGCGGGAGATCTGCGACCCGAGCGCTCACGTAATTACAGCGCGGGTATCGTGCTGGAGCCGACGCCCCGCCTCGCTTTCACCTTGGATGCGTTTCACATCCAAATCGATGATCGCATCGCGCTGAGTGAACAGCTGCGCGGGGCGGCGGTGAATGCCATTCTGGCCGGCGCTGGTATAGTTGGCTTCTCGCAGGTACGCTTCTTCACCAACGCGGTCGATACCAGGACTACCGGTGTGGAGGCCACCGCGCGCTGGTCGGCCAGCCTCAGTCCGGAAACGCGGGCAAGCATGGATGTCGGCTTCGCGCTCTATGACACGGAATTGGAAAGTCTCCGCGCCAATCCGGTGCTGCCGACTCTGCCGTTGCTCGGCGAGAAGTCGATCTTGTTCCTGACCGAAGCGCAGCCGCGCGACAAGCTAACCGTGCAGGCTGTCGTCGAGCACCGGTCAGTGAGCGCACGTGCAGCGCTGACCCGTTTCGGCACCTACACCTCGCAACCGCTCGTGGAGACGCAGACCTTCGATGGCGGCACGTCATTCGACCTGTCGCTGAGCTACGCCCTGTCTTCCGCGATCATGCTTACCGCCGGCGTGCAGAACCTGTTCGACGACCGGCCGGAAGAGATTGCTGATCAGGCGCGCTTCATCGCCGCAACCGGCGGCAGCTTTCCCACGGGCGAGGAGACGCCGCTCGGCGTCAACGGGCGTAGCTATTTCGTGCAGCTACGAGGGAATTTCTGATGGTGTCGCGTCGCGCATTGCTTGGCCGGACGGCGCTGGCGCTGGCTGCGTCTCGCTTCCTGTCTCCGGTAACGGCCATCGCTGTGCAACCGCAACCATATGCCGATGGCGATCCCTTTATGCTCGGCGTCGCCTCGGGCGATCCGCGTCCTGATGGGTTCGTGCTCTGGACTCGGCCTTTGGGTCTGTCGGGCACTGCTACGGTCGGTGTGGAGATCGCCGACGACGATGGTTTCCGCAGGATCGTGCGCAGTGGTTCGGTCACCGCAAGTCCTGCGCGCGGGCACGCAGTGCATGTGGAGCCGGTCGACCTCGATCCAGCACGCACTTATTTCTACCGTTTTCACCTCGATGGAGCGACGAGCCCCATCGGTCGCACAGCCACGATCGATCCGCAGGCCACGCGCATGCGCCTCGCGCTCGCGGCCTGCCAGCATTGGGAACATGGCTGGTTTTCCGCCTATCGGGACATGGTCGCGCAGGAGATCAATGTTCTCCTGCATGTCGGAGACTACATCTACGAGAAGTCTTTCGGGACCGGCCCCGACGTTCGCAGTTTCGGCGCGCCCGATCCGTTCACGCTGGACGAGTATCGCGTTCGTCATGCGCTCTACCGCACCGATCCCGATCTGCAGGCCGCCACCGCTGCCTTCCCGATCATCGCGACCTGGGACGATCACGAGGTAGAGAATGACTATGCCTCGCTTCAGGGCAGCGTCACAGAAGACCCTGCCGCTTTCGTTGCGCGCAGGGCCGCTGCCTATCAGGCATGGTTCGAACACATGCCGATATCGCCGCGCCGCTTAACACCGCATGGCGCGGCGGACATTGTGCGCAGATTCGAATGGGGCGCGCTAGCCAGCCTCTCGGTTCTCGACTGCCGCCAGTTCCGCACGTCGCAGCCGTGTGGACGCGGCGGGCAGGTGATCGCGGACTGCGCGGAGGTCTTCGATCCGGTGGCGACCATGCTCGGGCTCGAACAGGAGGCGTGGTTGCGCAATCGCCTGGCGAACGAGCGCACCCGTTGGAGCCTGATCGGTCAGGCGACGATGGTCTCGCGGCTGCCCTTGCCGGGCGGAGGCGATGCGCGCTGGTCCGATATCTGGGATGGCTACGCCGCCTCTCGCGACCGCCTGATCGCTGCACTGCGCCAGCCGGCGGTGCGCAATGCGGTGCTGCTTGGCGGCGACGTCCATTCCTTCTGGGCCAACGACATCCCATCCGATCCGGAGCGGATGGAAGGGCCGGTGGTCGCGAGCGAGATCGTCACGTCCTGTCTCGCCTCGCGCAGCGGCCCCGAAGAGCTCTTCACAGGCATCCAGGGCCGCAATCCGCAGGTCCGCTTCCATGATAATGATAACGCCGGATACACTCTGCTCGACATAGATGCTGAACGGATCGACGGCCGGTTTCGCGCAGTTCGTGATCTGACGGATCCCAATAGCGCCAGCTTCGATTTGCGCCGGTTCGCTATCGAGGACAGGGCGCCCGGGGTGAGAATTTAGTTTTGAAATGAGCGTTTAGGCTTTGTAGATCGTACGAATCTAACTTCCGAAACGCTATTGGGGGATGCCGGGTTGAGCTTTTTGGTTCTCGCCAAACGTGAGCGTACAGCTTGACGGGCGAGATGCTCCAGATTGGCAGAGCCCCGGCAGATTGGTTCGATCCCGAATTACGTCGATACTCGTCAATGAATGCAGTCATCGCTTTACTGCTCCGCCTGGTCAAAATATCACGACGCTTTGCGCACAGCCTCATTAGTACGCTGCAGTCCACGGTTCTCGCTCTCCAGAGTTCTCACCTTTGACAGCCCGCTCGGCGGATACTTCAACACAAGTATTGCTGTCAGCCTTGGCCGGGCTCCCTGCTTCCGCCGTCTGACGAACTATCAATTGAGCGGCCCTAGCACGTGCGACAAGTTCTCCTTACCCATCGATTGTGAGGTTCGACTGGAATGAGACCCATGACGTCTGTCACGATCATACGTGGCAAGGCGGTCCGACTCTGAAACCAGTGGAGAGAGCACTGCGGCTCATGTCACGAAAGTTTCGATCGAGATACATGGCGGCGGCGCGTCGTTCGCCATTGCTGCAAGATTGTCCGTTTCTGATTCGGCCCGGCCGACTTGACGGTCGGCTCGGGTGGCGGTGTGTTCGAGAAGCGCGGCGAGGGCATTGCCTGAATGATTCCATCGATTTTCTTGTAGATTTGTCGGGCCGCCATATGCGGATGCGAAGCGGCTTCGTCCGGATCTAACACCGGCGCGAAACATGCATCGGTCCCCTCCAGCAAGGTCATCCATTCGTCGCGCGTCCTTCGTCGGAATAGTTCCTCGAACCGATGTCTGAGGTCTGGCCAGCAGGCCGGATCGTAGCCGTTTGCAAAATCCGGTTGATCCGCAATGCCCAGCTTCTGGCAAAGCAATGTGTAAAATTTCGGTTCGAGCGACCCCAGAGAGATGTATCGATCGTCCGCGCATCGATAGGTCGAATACCAGTGCGGACCGTCAAGGATGCTGCGACCGCGCTCGTTGACGAAATGTCCTGTTGCTTTCAAACTGAGCAGCAGGTTCATCATATGCGCGCTTCCATCCACGATGGCGGCATCCACGACTTGTCCTTTCCCCGATTCACGGGCGCTAAGGATGGCGGCGAGCAGGCCGACTGCCAGATAGAGCGCGCCACCGCCGATGTCGCCGACGAGTCCGGGAGGTGCCATCGGAAGCGCACCCGGTTCGCCAGCATACCAGAGCGCGCCGGACAGTGCGATATAGTTGATGTCGTGGCCGGCGGTCTGCGCGAGAGGTCCATCCTGCCCCCAACCAGTCATCCGGCCGAACACGAGCGCCGGATTGCGATCGAGGCAAACATCGGGTCCAAGACCCAACCGTTCCATTACACCAGGACGCATGCCCTCGATGATCGCATGGCTGTGCTCAACAAGATCGAGGACGTGCTCGACCGCTGCGGACTGCTTCAAATCGAGGGATACAAATCGCTTACCGCGATTGAGAATCGCCTCACGGCCAAGGTCGATCGTATCCCGATTAGGGATAACACGATCGACAACTACAACGTCGGCTCCAAGATCTGCCAGCAACATTCCGCAAAATGGCGCTGGACCGATACCGGCAATCTCGATGACCCTGATACCAGCGAGCGGACCGCATCCCGACATCTGCAATTTCTTTCCAATGGCTCGAACACTACGGAGATCATCGCCGATCTATTATCGGGCATCAAATTCATTCAAGCTCCAAAATATTCCCAGATGGAATGTTGAATGGGCCCTGCCACCATGAACTAGAGGAATATTAGCGGCGGATAATGAATTGGACAGGTGTGACGATTTACCCAATCTGATCATTTCGGGGATGTTTGAAGTCTAAGCGGAGAAAATCCGATGGAGAGGATACATATGCGTGGAAACTGCGCAAACGGATGCAGCGCCGCCCCGTGCAAGGGGCAGCGCTAATGGAATTGCGCACCCAACTCCGCCGGGCGGCCGGCTATTTCGCCTGCAACGAAGCGTTGGTCCACGGCGAGCGCCGATTCAGCTTTGCCGAAGCGTGGTCGCGGGGGGTGCGGCTTGCGAACGCGCTGACGAACGCGGGGCTGCGGCCGGGCGACAAGATCGCCACGCTGGAGAAGAACTCGATTGAAGCGGCTGACATTTTCCTCGCGGCAGCAATCGGCAATTTCGTTCGTGTACCGCTCTATGCCCGCAATCGCCGAGAATCCCATGCCCATATGATGCGCAACACCGACTGCCGGTTAGCGCTCGTTGACAACGCGCTCTTGCCCGAGGTCGCGGGACTCGAGACCGAATTGCCCGACTTGAAGCGACTGATCGTGCGCGACGGGACTTACGAGGAATGGCTCGCCCGGGCATCTGATCAGGATCCGGACCCTACCATCTCGCCAGATGATTATTGCGTTATCCGTCACACAGGGGGCACGACCGGTGCGCCGAAGGGCGTCGCCTATACCCATCGCACGTGGATGACTTGCTGCGCTGGCTTTCTGGAGGTGGGACCAAGACCTGATCCAGGCGCGACGGTATTGCATGTGGGGCCACTTTCGCACGCCTCCGGGTTCATGTTCTCTCCCTATTGGGCGGTGGGTAGCCGCAACATTATGGTGGAGGCGTTTGACCCGGCAAGCTTCCTCGAGATACTGGAACACGAAGAGGTCGGCTATGCGTTCGTCGCTCCGACCATGCTCAACGCAGTTGTTCACCACGGCAATCCGCGTGGGCACGTTTTTCCGCGCTTGAGATGTTTGCTCAGTGCTTCTGCGCCAGTTTCCGAAGCGACGTTGCGTAAGGCCCGCTCGATTTTCGGAGACGATGTGTTGCACACCGCTTACGGACAGACCGAAATTCTGCCGGTGACTGCCCTAGGCCCAAAGGAATGGTTCGGCGAAACCGAAGGATCGACGCCGCTCCAATCGGTGGGTCGGGCGATGAGCTTTGTTGATCTCGAAATCCGTGATGCCGACGGTCGCGCTCTTGGGCCTGACGAACCCGGAGAAATTGTCGCCCGGTTCGAAAACGGCCAGATGCAAGGCTTCTGGAACGATCCTGAGGAGACCGCGCTACGCCTCGTCGACGGCTGGGTAAAGACTGGCGATATTGGTCGCATCGACGCAAACGGGTTCCTCTATCTGCTCGATCGCGCAAACGACCTGATCGTGTCGGGAGGATACAACATCTATCCGGCCGAAATCGAGAATGTGATCGCCGATCATCCTCAAGTGATTGCCGCCGCCGTATTCGGTATCCCTCATGAAAAGTGGGGCGAAACGCCGCTTGCGCTGGTCGTGGTCGCGCCCGGCACTGAATTGCCAGAGCAGGAAATAATCGATTTGGTTAGCGAACGGTTGGGTTCGTTCAAGAAGCCCGGCAAGGTCGTCTTCACCACCGAACCTCTGCCGCTCAGCAACGTCGGCAAAGTGCTACGATCGAAACTCCGAGAGCCTTACTGGGCGGGGCGGGCCAGCAGAGTTTCAGGCGCATGAGGGCAACTTCTCCTGACTCAAAAGTGGCAGACCTC